>PMKB01000201.1 GCA_003157595.1 Solirubrobacterales bacterium | reverse complement strand
CAAGAACTACGACCCGCGGGCGCGGATCATCAAGAAGGCGGCTGACGACGTCTTCGAGGTGACCGGCACCAACCCCCTGCTGGCGATCGCGACCGAGCTCGAGAAGATCGCGCTCGAGGACGAGTACTTCGTCTCGCGCAAGCTCTACCCGAACGTCGACTTCTACTCCGGCCTGATCTATGAGGCGCTCGGCATGCCGATGTCGATGTTCCCGGTGATGTTCGCGATCGGTCGCACGAGCGGCTGGGTCGCGCAGTGGCTGGAGATGGTGCAGGACCCTGAGCAGAAGATCGCGCGCCCGCGTCAGATCTACACCGGCGAGCGCGAGCGGACCTACGTGCCGCTCGCAGACCGTGGTTGACCGCCGCTGCGTGGATACTGACGACGCGCGCGGGCTCCCGGGTCGAGCATCAGCGCCTCCAGACGCTCGAGGACGCGATCGCGGCGCTCGAGCGCCGTGTGGGCGAGCTTCAGTCAGCGGCCTCGCGTGAGGAGGTGCGCTTCATGAGCCGGCGGATCGAGCCGGTTCGCCAGGTCGCGGCGCGGCTCGAGATCGCCGGTCCGGGCAGCCGCGGCCACAGCGTGCGTGGCGGCGTGGACCTGCGCGGCGACGGGTCGGTCGAGGCGTTCACCGGCCGCGTGCGCCGGGCGCTGGTGGTGCGCCGCGCCGGCGAGTCGGCGCCGGACGCGCTGGCACGCGCGCTCGCTACCTGACGACGCGAACCTCGATCGTTCCGGTGTAGCTCTCGTTGAAGCTGCAGGCGCTCGGCCCGCCGCCGCCCGGCGTGGCGGTGCTCACGCAGGTCGCGGTGTCGCAGTTCGCGGAGTTGCAGCTGCCGCTCAGCGCCACGCCCGCGTAGAGGCTGGACCCGGCGATCGTGTAGCGCTTGGTCACATCGCCGCTGCTCGCAAGGTCGGCGCGCGAGATGCTCACATTCGCCTGCAACTCGGCGAACGCCTCGACGGGGTTCGGCAGCAGCACGCCGATGCCGCTGCAGAGCGGCTGCGGCGTCGCGGGGACCAGTTCGCCGAGCGCTCCGACGGTCACCGAGCGCCCGACCAGGCCGACGGTCACCCCGGGGTAGGTGAGATCGGCGCCGTTGGTGGGCAGCGGCGCACGCAGCCCCTGGCTGCAGGTGCTCGTCACCGCCGCGTTGCCGGCGCACTGCAGGAGCTGCTGATTCGCGCTGAGCTGCCCCTCGGCGCTCAGCGCGATCGGCGTGTCGCTGCTGCCGCCGGTGGGCGGCACGACGAAACGGTAGATCCAGTGGTAGGAGTCGGTCTCGTTGTAGGTCGTGTCGGCGACCCGGCACGCGCTTCCGGCGCCGACCGCGGGCTCGTGAAAGCGGTAGCTGCCGCTGCCGGCGCCGCTGAAGGTGACCACAAGGTCGCCCTTGGCGAGCGCCGCGGCCCGCGTGTGGCCGGCCGCGAGCGCGCTGGGCGCAGGCACCAAAAGGGCGGCCATGACCGCGACTGTTCCCACCAGTTTGGGTGGCATATCGCTCACGACGCTACTAACGATGGGTAGCCGCCGCAAGCACGCCACCGTCTTTTTCACAGCACCAGCGCCGTCCCGTTCTCGCGCAGCCAGGCGGCCGCCTGACGCCACTGCGGGCAATGCGCGTCAAGCAGCGCCCAGAAGGCGGGCGAGTGATCGGCGCACTGCAGGTGGCAGACCTCGTGCCAGACGACGTAGTCGAGCACGCGTTCGGGGGCGAGCAGCAGCCGCCAGTTGAAGCTGAGCGCGCCGCCGCTCGCGCAACTCGCCCAGCGCGTGCGCTGGTTGCGGATCGTCAGGCTGCTGTAGGGCGTCCCGGCGGCGGCGCTGGCCGCATCCAGGCGCTTTGCGATCTCCGCGCGCGCCGCGCGCCGGTACCAGCGCTCGAGCGCCGGCAGCGCGCGCTCGCCGCTCGGGATCAGCAGCGTTTCGCCGCTGCGGTGCGCCCGTGTGCGTCCCGCCTGGGGCACGGCCAGCAGACGTTCGCCCAGATACGGCAGCGTCCCCGGCGGAGCGAGTCGCTCGCGCGCGCCGGCGAGCTCGGCGAGCTGTCGTTCGATCCAGGGCGCCAGCTCGGCGACGGCCGCAGCCGCGGCGCGCAGCGGAGCGCGGGGCGGCAGCAGCACCTCGACGCCGTGGTGGGGATCCACGCGCACCTTGACCCGCCGAGCCCGGGCCACGCGCCGCACGCGGTAGGTGATCTCCTCGGCTGGGCTCGTGGATGGACTCGTGGACACGCCTGAGAGGATAATTGCCGCTGTGACCGACACATCGATCGTGCGCCTTCCGGCGGGGGTGGAGGAACCCTTCGAGGTGTACCTCAACGGCGTGCGCCAGTACGAAGGGGTCGACTTCGAGGCCCGCGGCCGGGTGCTCCGCTTCCCGCGCCGGCTTGCGCGCGACCGCGTGTCCGGCTGGCGCTGGCTGGTCGGAGCCTTCGGCGTCGGTACCTACCGTCAGGACGACTCGGTCGACGTACGCTACGAACGCGACGGCACCAGCCGCGTCGCGCAGCTGGCGATCGAGCAGGGCGGCGAGGAGTAGTGGCGCGCGCCCGCCGCGAGCGCCCGCGCGCGCCGAGCAGCGAGTACAGCGACGCCGAGGGCGGGATGATCGTGCTGCGCGGCGCGCTGAGCCCGGCGACCCGTGCGAGCTACGCCAGGATCGCCAGCGCCGAGGACCTCCCGCCCGGAGCCAGTCGAGAGGACGCGTGGCAACGGGCCGTCGAGTTCCTGTTCGAGCGCCTCGCGGTGAGCTGGACGATCGCCGGCCTGCCGCCGCTGCGCGGCCAGCGCCAGCTGCTGGCACGACTTCGCGTCGCCTCGGTCGGGGAGCGGGCGTGGCTGCGCGACTGCCTGCGCGAGCATTGCGCGGCACATTTCCCCGACATCGCGGCGCCATGAGCGCGCGGGCGCCGACCTGCCGGGCTCCGGCCCATCGGGCCTGTTACATGCGCCCATGACCCGCCCTCGCTAGTGTGGCGCCCGCAATGCGTCGCACGAAGATCGTCGCCACGATAGGACCCGCCTCGCGGGAGCCCGATGTGCTCGCCCGGCTCGTCGCCGCGGGCATGGACGTGGCACGCCTGAATTACTCCCACGGCAGCCTCGACGAGCACGCCGAAACGGCCCAGCGCGTGCGCGACGCGTCGGAGAGCGTCGGGCGCCCCGTTGCGCTGCTGCAGGACCTGCCCGGCCCCAAGCTGCGGATCGGCGCGGTGCGCGACGGCCTGGTCGAACTGACGCCGGGCGAGAGCCTGACGTTCGAGTGCGGCAGCGAGGTCGTCGGCGACCATCGGCGGATGTCGGTCACCTGGCAGGAGCTGGCGGACTCGGTCGAGCCCGGCGCGATCATCTACCTGGCCGACGGCGCGGTGCGCCTGCGCGTGCAGGTCACGCGCCCGGACCTCAACGAGCTCGACTGCGAGGTCGAGATCGGCGGCACCGTGGTCTCGCGCCAGGGCCTCAACATCCCGGGGCCGATCGACCGCCTGCCGGCGGTGCCCAAGCGCGACCTGGAGCTGCTCGCCCACGGCGAGTCGATCGGCGTCGACCTCGTGGCGCTGTCGTTCGTGCGCACGGCCGGCGACGTCGAGTTCGTCCGCGGGCATACGCGCCTGCCGCTGATTGCCAAGATCGAGAAGCCGCAGGCGGTCGAAAACATGGAGTCGGTGCTGCGGACCGCTGACGCGGTGATGGTCGCCCGCGGCGATCTGGGCATCGAGCTGCCGATCGAGGACGTGCCGCTCGTGCAGAAGCGCCTGCTCAAGCTCGCCGGCGCGCTGGCGCGGCCGTCGATCACAGCGACCCAGATGCTCGACTCGATGGTTCACTCGAGCCGCCCGACGCGGGCCGAGGTCGCGGACGTCGCGAACGCGATCCTCGACGGCACCGACGCCGTGATGCTCTCCCAGGAGACAGCGGTCGGAGCCCACCCGGTCGGCGCGGTCGCGATGATGGCGTCGGTCGCCGAGCGGACCGAGGCGACCGCGAACTACCTCGAGTGGAACGAGCATCGTGTCCGCCGCGACGCCCGCAGCTCGGCCTACACCGTCGCCTACAGCGCCTGCGTGGCGGCGCGCGAGCTGGAGCTCGACGCGATCGTGGTGCCGACGCTGTCGGGTCGCTCCGCCCGGCTGGTGTCGGCCCATCGGCCGAACTGCCCGATCTACGCCCTGTCCCCCGGACACGAGACGGTCCAGCGCTGCGGGCTGCTGTGGGGCGTGAAGGCGTCCTCGATGCTGCGCTTCGAGGTGACCGAGGAACTGGTCCTCGGCGCAGCGGCTCGCATCGTCGAGCTCGGCTGGTGCCAGCCCGGGCAGCGCGTGGCGATTACGGCCGGGCTGCCGAGCGGTGTTCCGGGGACGACGAGCCTGCTGCAGATCCATACCCTCTGAGGCCGTAGAACTCGGCCTCGGCGCGCCCCAGCTCCGTCACCGGCGGATCGCCGAAGATCCACTCGCGCGCGATCCGATGCCAGTTGCCGCTCGCCCGCAGCTGGCTCATCACGGCGAGCGTGAGCGTTTCGGTGCGGCGGCCGAAGAGGTGGTCCGGGGGCAGGTTCTCGTGGCGCATGGCGGCGTAGTGACGCGACCGTGGATCGCTCATGTCGATCACGATCTGGGTCGCGATCTCGGGCGTGAGATCGACCTCGGCGTCGCGCGTGTACCACCACGTGACGTCGTCGAACTGGCGCACGATCTGCTCCGGGTCGGAGCGATCCGGAGCAGCGAGGAAGCCGCCGTCGTGAAGGTGCGCGATCAGCGCCTCGCCCTGGCCGCCGATGCCGAGCCGCGCGATCTGCAGCTCGTACTCGGCGAGCTCGGGCGCCAGCCGCTTGTAGAGCCCGAAGTCCAGGAACGCGACGCGGCCGTCCTTCAGCAGCATGAAGTTCCCGGGATGAGGGTCGCCCGAGAACTGGTGATGGCGGTACATGCAGCCGAAGTAGAAGCGGAACACGATCTCGCCGATCCGGTTGCGCGCCGGCGCGTCGAGCTCCTTGAGCTCCTCGAAGCGACTCCCGCTGACGAGCTCGCTGACCATCACGCGCTCCCGCGAGAGCGAGCCGACCACCTCGGGGACGTAGATGAACGGGTGACCGCGAAAGATCCTCGCCATCGCGCGCTGGTTTGAGGCCTCGAGCTCGTAGTCGAGCTCCTCGTCGATCCGCAGCCGGATCTCCTGGGTGATCCCCTGAACGTCCAGGCCCGGTGCCATGCGGGAGAACAGCCGCATGATCATCCCCAGGTTCTTCAGGTCGGCGCGGACGGCGCCCGCGACCCCCGGATACTGAACCTTGACCGCGACCGGGCGGCCGTCGTGCAGCGTCGCGCGGTAGACCTGGCCGATCGACGCCGCGGCGATCGGCTCGGAGTCGAAGTCCGCGAACAGCTCCTCGATCGGCTCGTCGAACTCGCCCTCGATCACCTTGCGCATCTCCTTGAAGGAGACGTGCGGCGCCGAGTCGCGCAGCGCCGCGAGCTTTTTCTGAAACTCCTCGCGGTACTCCTCGGGGACCAGGCCGACGTCGAGGAACGACATCACCTGGCCGAGCTTCATCGCCGCGCCCTTCATCGTGCCGAGCACGGCGACGATCTGCTCCGCGGTCTCGACCTGGCGGCGGGCGAGCGCCGCGTCGCTGGCCTCGTCGCCGCGCGCGAGGTTTGCCGCCCGCGTGCCGAACTGCCTGACGGCCTGGCCGGCCGCCAGCCGGCCGATCGTGGCCGAGCGCACAACCCGCGAGGTGGGAATGTTCTCGCGGGCCATGGTCAGTCGCCGCCGGCCATCTGCCTAGCTGATCGCTTCGACCTGGGAGCCCGGGACGATGTCGTCGGATCCGTCCGCCCAGCGCACCCACGCCTTGTGACCGCCGTCATAGTCGGGGCCGAGCAGCACCAGGGTGGCCGGATCGCCGAGCGCGATGCACGACTGCGAGCCCTCGCGGTCCAGGCCGCGCCAGATGCGGATGAAGGGGTTGTGCTCCCATTCGCGGCCGACCGTCGTGGGGTCCGAGTGCCCGGGGTAGATCTCGGTGTCGGAGTCCAGCTCCATCAGCGTCCCCATGATCGAGTCCTTGAGCGCCTGGAAGGTCGTGTGGCCGGGCGCCCGAACGCCGCCGACCGAGTCGCGAAACAGGGTGTCGCCGGTGAACACCGACGCCGAGCCGCGGTGCTCGATCAGAAGCGACAGCATGCCCCGCGTGTGACCGGGCGTGTGCAACGGGCGGATCACGAGCTCGCCGGGGGTGAGTCGCTCGCCGGTGTCGATCGTCCCGGTGGCCGCGCCGACCAGGTCGCGCTCGAGCGGGCTGATCAGCACCGGCACCGACGGCCAGCGCGCGGTCAGGCCGCCCACCTCGCTGACGTGGTCGTGGTGGTGGTGCGTGAGCAGCACCATCGACGGCTCGACGTCGAGACGCTCGGCGGCGGCGAACACCGGCTCGAGCGGCCCGCCGGCGTCGATCACGACCGCACTGCCGCCCTGGTGATCGCAGACCAGATAGGTGTTCGAGAGGTAGGCTTCGTTGCGCGCGTGTTCGATGATCATGCGTGTCATGGTGGCACGTCGCTAATCTGGCGGTCGTGGCGCTGTTGCACACCTGCTACCGGATCACCGACATCGACCGCTCGGTCGCCTTCTACCGCGCGCTGGGATTCGAAGAGCTCAGGCGGCTGCCGATCCGCGATGAGGCGGTCAACGTCTTCCTCAACCAGCCCGGCGACGGCGCCGAGCCGCGGCTCGAGCTGACCTACAACTTCGGCGTCGACCATTACGACATCGGCACCGCCTACGGCCACATCGCGATCTCCGCCACCGACCTCGACGCCACGCTCGAGCGGCTCGCCGCGGTGGGCATCGAGCCCGAGCGCCCGCCC
>PMKB01000228.1 GCA_003157595.1 Solirubrobacterales bacterium | reverse complement strand
GCCGGCGCCGGCGCGTCCCGCGCGGCCGCGAGCACGTCCTCTCGACGGACGCGTCCGTCGCGGCCGGTTCCCACGAGCTGCTCCAGCGCGACGCCGAGCTCTGCGGCCAGGCGCGCCACAACCGGCGAATGACGCTCGGTGCTTGCGCCCCCAGCTTCGCGCGGCGCAGGCACGGCCGGCTCGCGCTCGCCGGCCGGCGCGACCTCAACCGGGGAGGGAGCCCTCTGGGCGAACTCCCGATCAGCCTCCATGGTCGCGATCACCGTGCCGACCTCGACCGTCGTGCCGGCCANNGCAGCCGGGGCGGGGATCTCGGAGTCGACCTTGTCGCTCGAGACGTCGCAGATCGCCTCGTCGGGCTCGACCCGGTCGCCGGGCGCCTTGCGCCAATGCACGAGCGTCCCCTCGGTGACGGTGATGCCGAGCTGCGGCATCACAATCTCGAGCAGGCGCTCGCCGGCCATCTCAGTAGGCGAGGAGCTCACGGCAGGCGTCCCGGATGCGCTCGACGCCCGGCAGGGCCGCGCGCTCGAGCGCCGGCGCGAACGGGATCGGTGCGTCGGGCGTGGCGACGCGGACGACCGGCCCGTCGAGATCGTCGTAGCCGTACTGGGCGATCAGTGACGCCACCTGGGCGCCGGGCGCGCAGGTGTAGTTGGCCTCGTCCACGATCACCACCTTGGAGCAGTCGTGGACGGCGTCGAGGATCGCGCGCTCGTCGAGCGGCACGAGCGTTCGCAGGTCGAGCACGCGCACGCNNCGAGGTCGTCGCCGTCGCGCACGGTGTTCGCGGTCTGCGGCGTCTCGTAGGCGCCCTGCGGCACCTCGCCGCGCACGCGCCGGTAGAGGTACTTGTGCTCGAGGAAGACGACCGGGTTGGGATCGGCGATCGCCGCGAGCAGCAGCCCCTTGGCGTCGTGGGCGCTCGACGGCGCGAACACCTTCAGTCCCGGCGCGTGCATGAACCAGGCCTCGGGGTTCTGCGAGTGAAACGGCCCGCCGGAGACACCGCCGCCGCTCGGCAGACGCACGACGATCGGAGCCGCCAGCCCGCTGCGCCAGTGCAGCTTGCCGGCGACGTTGACGAGCTGGTCGAAGCCGCAGGCGACGAAGTCGGCGAACTGCATCTCGCAGACCGGGCGCATGCCGACGATCGCCGCGCCGACAGCGCCGCCGATGATCGCCTCCTCCGAGATCGGCGTGTCGATCACGCGGTCGGCGCCGAAGTCCCGCTGCAGGCCGGCGGTGACCTTGAAGGCGCCGCCGAAGGCGCCGATGTCCTCGCCCAGCAGCAGGACCCGCTCGTCGGACGCCAGCGCCACGCGCAGCGCGTCGGCGATCGCTTCGAGATAGGTCAACTCCGTCACGTGCCCGCGAAGTGGCTCCACGGCGCCGCGCCACGGCCCACCATCAGCGGCTCGCCCTCGCAGAACACGTCCTGGAGCGCGCCGGCCGGCTCGGGCTCGGCCATCGCCAGGGCCTCCGCCGTCGCAAGCTCGATCTCCGAGCGAACCGCGGCATCGATCGCCTCGACATCGACGCCGAGTGAGCGCAGCCGCTTGCGCTGGCACTCCAGCGGGTCGCGCGCCGCCCAGTGCTCGAACAGCTCCGGCGGCACATAGGAGGCGTCGTCGTGCGCGCCGTGTCCGTGCATGCGCATCGTCTGCGCCGCGATCAGCGTCGGGCCCTCGCCGGCGAGCGCGCGCTCGCGCGCCTGGCGGGTGACCTCGAACACCGCCTCTACGTCGTTGCCGTCCACCGTGGCGGCGGCGATCCCGTAGACCGCGGCGCGCTCGAGCGGGTCGACGACGAACTGGCGCGAACTCGGGGTCGAGTAGGCGTAGCCGTTGTGCTCCAGCACGAAGATCACCGGCACCCGCTGCAGGCCGGCGAGGTTCATCGCCTCGTGCCAGTCGCCGACGGAGGTGGCGCCGTCGCCGAAGAAGCTGAGCGCACAGCGCTGCTCGCCGCGCAGCTTGAAGGCCCACGCCATCCCGACCGCCACCGCCATCATGTCGGGCAGCATCGAGACCATGCCGACCACCCCGCGCCGGGCGTCGCCGAAGTGCACGTTTCCGTCACGGCCGCGGCCGACGCCGCCGGCACGCCCGAGGTAGTGAGCGAGGATCGCGGCCGGCGGCGTGCCCTTGACGATGTGCGCGCCGAGGTCGCGGATCAGCGGACAGACGGGGTCCTGCGGCCCAAGCGCGAAGGTCGCGCCGACGGCGGTCGCCTCCTGGCCGCGGCCGTCATAGAACGACCCGGTGACCTTGCCCTGCTTGTAGAGGCTCAGGCCACGTTCCTCGATCGCGCGCGCCGTGGCCATCAGCCGCAGCAGCGCGATCCGATCGTCGCGGTCGAGAAACCTTGCACTGTCGTGCTCGGCGCCTGCCCCGCGAACGGGGTCCTCCTCCACTCCGGCGTCGGCACTGCGGGTGTCAACGGTGCTCAGAGCGCTCTGACCTCGTCAAGTCGCGGATCGATGCAACAGCGGGATCCTACCGGGGGCTGCGATCGAAACGGCCGCAACCGGGCGCGAGCCCGGGGTTCAGGCCAGCGCGGCGGAATCCTCGCGCTCGCCCGCGCGCTCGCCCGCGCGCCCGCCGGCGAGCTCGTAGCGGCGCAGGATGCGGTAGAGCGTCGAGCGCTCCGCGGCGGGCCGCCCGGCGGCGTGGGCCGCGCCGACCAGCTGCCGGGGCTCGAGCTTGACCCCGTGGTAGGAGCCCGCCATGCGGCTGATCGACTCCTCCATCAGCGTNNGCGAGGCGGAAGACGGCGGTGTGCTTGAGCTTCTCCGGGGTGGAGATCTCCTCGACGCCGTGGGTGCGGCCGAGCAGCGTCTGGTAGGGGATGAACGAGAGCGGCACGAACTCGGTGAAGCCGCCGGTGCGCTCCGCCAGGCCGCGCACCACGCGCATGTGCTCGGCCAGCTCCCACGGCTCCTCGATGTGCCCGAACATCACGGTCGCCGTCGAGCGCAGGCCGGCGGCGTGGGAGGCCTCGATGATCTCGACCCAGCGCGCCACGGGCAGCTTGTTCGGCGAGATGCGCTCTCGCACGCCGTCGTGGAGCACCTCGGCGGCGGTTCCCGGAGTCGAGTCGAGGCCCGCTTCGCGCAGTCGCGCGAACACCTCGGCCGGCGCCAGCCCCGAGATGTCGCACATGTGCGCGATCTCCATCGGCGAGTAGGCATGCAGGTGCAGCTGGGGCGCCGCCTCCTTGATCACGCGCAGCCAGTGCTCGTAGTCCTCGAGCGTCCAGTCGGGGTGGATGCCGGACTGCATGCAGATCTCGGTCGCGCCGAACTCGACGGCCTCCGCCACCTTCTGCTCGAGCGCCGGGCGGTCGTACTCGTAGGCGTCGGGCGAGCGCTTGCCCTGCCCGAAGCCGCAGAACGCGCAGCCGACGATGCAGATGTTCGAGACGTTGATGTTGCGGCAGACGACGAACGTCACGGTCTCGCCGGCCAGCTCCGCCCGCAGATCATCGGCCGCGACGCGGATCTCCTCGATCGCCTCCGGGCGCGACTCCGCAAACAGCGCGGTCAGCTCCTCCTCGCCGAGCATGACGCCGTCGCGTCCCTTGGCGATCGCGCCGGCGACCAGGTCGCGACGGATCACGCGCTCGACGCGCCGACCCGATCCGCGCCGGGGGATGAACGACCAGTAACGCGAGGTGATCACGTCGAGCACGTTCTGCGAGAGCCACTCCGGGTCGATGTAGCGCCCGTACACGCACAGGCGCTCGGTCAGCGCCACGCCGTCCTGGGCGAGCCGGCGCCGGACCGCCAGCGGCGAGGGGAAGGGATGCTCGGGGGAGATGTGGTCGCCGTTGGCCGAGAGCCCGCCGAGGTCGCTCGCGCCGGCGGCGACAAGCTCCGGCCAGGAGTCGGAGAGGTTCGGCGGCACCTGGATGCCGACGTCGGGCAGGAGCGCGCGGGCGTGGGCGACCAGCTCGCGCAGATCGTCGATTCCCACCTCGCAGGCCCAATCGGGCAGCGGCAGTGACGGGTGACGGCCGAGCCCGGTGCGCCAGTACTCCTGCGCGGCGGCGCTCGCAACCTCTGCGGGCTCCTCGCCGTAGTAGCGCCGGTGGGGCACGAAGTTCTGCAGGATCAGCTCCTGGATGTGCCCGTATTCGCGGTGGCACTCCGCCAGCGCCTGCAGCGCCGCGATGCGGTCCGCGGGCCGCTCGCCGATGCCGACGAGGATGCCGCTCGTGAACGGGATCGACAACTCGCCCGCCGCGCGGATCGTCTCCATGCGCAGCGCCGGGTCCTTGGTCGGTGAGCCCTGGTGGGCGACGAGGTCGCCACGCAGCGATTCGAGCATCAGCCCCTGGGAGGCGGTCACCTCGCGCAGCCGCCCAAGCTCCTCGCGCGAGAGCGCGCCGAGGTTGGTGTGCGGCAGCAGGCCGCGCTGGAGCGCCTCGCTGCAACACCAGACCACGTAGTCCACGAAGTCCGCGAAGCCCAGCCGCTCCAGGCGGTCGCGCAGCCCGGGGTGGTGGCCAGGGTCGTCGCCGGTCAGGATCAACAGCTCCTTGACGTTGCGCCGCGCGGCGTGGTCGAGCAGCCGGCGAACCTCGTCAGGCTCGTGCAGGTGGGGCTGATGGGTCGCGAAGGCGCAGTACTTGCAGTGGGACACGCAGGTGCGCGACAGCGACAGCGTCAGGTTGCGCGAGAAGGTGACCCTCCGGCGCGTGACTGCGTCCACGGGGCTCACGTGACCGCCAAGCATAGAGATCGCCGATCGGCGGCCGTCGCGGTGGAGCCGCGCGGGCCGGCCGGGCTCAGTCGTTCGCGGAGAACGAGCCGTAGCGCCCGCGGAAGAAGACCAGCGGGTTGGCCTCGCCCTCGCGCACGTCGAGCTGGTCCACGGCGCCGACGACGATCAGATGATCGCCGGCCTCGTGCTCGGCGTCGATCGTGCACTCGATCCAGGCCACGGCATCATCGAGCGCCGGGCCGGCCGGCCGCGAATGCCAGGACACGCCCTCGAAACGATCCACGCCCTGCGCCGCGAAGCGCTCCGAGACCTCACCGTGGTGGGCGGCGAACACGTTGACGCAGAAGCGCCCGCTCTCGCGGATCCTCGGCCAGCTCGTCGAGCTCTTCGCGGGACAGAAGAGAATCAGCGGCGGGTCAAGCGACACCGAGGTGACGGAGTTGGCCGACATCGCCACCGGCCCGCTGGGATGGTGCGCCGCGACGACCGTGACGCCGGTTGGGAGATGCCCGAGAACCTGGCGGAAGCGATCGGGGTCGATCTGGGGATCGATGTTGGTACCCAACTGCGTTCTCCTTCTCTGGTTTCCGGTTGGGTGCATGCACCCAACCGCGGAACGGCGCATGCGCCGTTCCGCCGATCGGCGCATGCGCCGATCGGAACAGATCCTACGGCTGCGCGGAGTCGGTCCCGCGCCTTCGCGCGCGGCGCGCAAGGATTCACCGGATGCGAGTGTCCACGAGCGGCGCCCTGGTCGCTTTGATCGCGACCTGCGCGCTGGCGGGTTGCGGGCGCAGCGCGCCCGCTCCGGCGCCCGCGGAGTTCATCGACATCGTCGCCGCCCTGCCGCGAAGCCTCGACCCGGCCGACGAGCAGGGTGCCGCGTTCGAGACGCTCGAGACCTCGCTGGCGGGCACGCTGGTGCGCCCCGCCGGGCGCCCGCCGGGGAGCGCCACGCTCGCGCCGGCCGGCGAGCTGTCCGGCTTCCTCGCGAGCTCCTGGCGCCGGCTCGCCGACGGCGACTATCTGCTCTTCCTGCGCCGCGGCGTCAGGAGCGCCTACGGTCACACGCTGAGCGCGGCCGACGTGAGCTTCAGCTTCAGGCGCGAGCTGGCGCTCTCGGCCAGCGCACGGTCGCTCGCCGGCATGGCGCGGATCGCGCTGAGGCACCCGATCACCGTGCTCGGGCCCCGCAGCGTGCGGCTGAACGTGACCGCCCCCAGCCCGTTTGCGCTGGCGGTGCTCGGCGACTTCCGCTTCGGCGTGCTCGACAGCCGTGCGGTGCGAGCCCACGAGAGCGCCGCCGATCCGAGCGCGCGCGGCTGGCTCGCCGGCCACCTCGCCTTCTATGGCGCCTGGGAGCTGCTGGGGTTCGACCCCGCCGGCAAGCTGCTGCTGCGCGCGAACCCGAGCTTCTGGCGCCCGCTGCGGTTCGGCCTGGTGGCGATCGAGGCCGTCCCGCAGTCGGCGCTGGCGCTCGGTGACCTCGCCGCGGCGGAGGCCTCGCACACCGACGAGCTCGACTGGCCGGATTTCGAGATCGCGGCGCACACGAGCGGCCTGCGCGCCGTGACGCTGCCGTCCACCGCGGTCAGCACGCTCGTGCCCGACGAGCGGTTCGCGCCGTTCGCGAGCGTGCTCGTCCGGCGCGCCCTGTCGCTTGCGATCGATCGCGCCGCGATCTCACGCGCCGCGTTCGCGGGCGTCGCGCCGGCGGCGCGCGGCCCGGCGCCGAGCACGTTCGCGCCGGCGCCCCGGGTGCTCGAGCCGGCCTACGCGCACAACGTGGCGCTCGCTCGGCGACTGCTTGTGCGCGCCGGGTACCCGCATGGCTTCTCGATCGTGCTGGCCACCTGCGTCGCCGACAGTCCGCAGGCTCCGGCGGAGCTTGAGTCGATCCGTGCCCAGCTGCGCGCGATCGACGTGCGCGTCAGTGTTCGCCGCGTGGCGAGCAGCGGGGCTCTGGCTGCGCTCGAGCGCAGCGGCGCCGTCGCGGGTGTGCTCGAGACCTCGGTCGCGCCGCTGGCCTCGGCCGCCTTCACGATCGCCGCCGACTACCTGCGCGACTCGCCCGCCAACCTCGAGGCCTATGACGCACCGGCGCTTGACGCGCTCGCCGGCTCGCTCACCGCGAGCGGATCGGCGGCGGCGAGCAGCG
>PMKB01000214.1 GCA_003157595.1 Solirubrobacterales bacterium | reverse complement strand
TCTTGCACGACGCCACGATCACCAGCCGCCGCGCCTTCCTTCAGCGTCGCGAAGTCACGTTCGAGGGAACGAACACGCCAACGTACATCGTGCGCGACGGCGGTATCGATGTGGAGCACGGCTCGCACCGCGGGACCTGGCGGGCGGCGCCGTCGGATGGGCGGTGGGTCAGACGGAGGACCGGGCATTAGGCCAGATTCTTGCGTGTCCGGGGCACGGGCGACGGCGGCACGCAGGGTGGTCGAACGTCGGCGCCCGGCTTGCGAGACCGGCGGGCCAATCCAGGCTTGGAGTTCCCCGCGCTCGCGGACCATCGCGCCCAACACCCCAACGTCCGCGGGCAGCATTAATTCACGAACGCAAGCTACGCGCAACCGCGCGCTCCTGCTTCCGCCCGAGGCTGTCGGACAAACACNNATCTTTGCCCGACAGCCTCGCCCACGAGCGAGCGCATGAGTGTCGGCGTTCCGGGCGCGGTAGGCGCGCTTGCGGCACGCCGGCCTGCGGCAGACGGCGGCGTGCCGGCGGAAGCCCGCGAGCGACGTGCCAGAGATTCGGCATGTCCGACTTTCGGGGGCACCCCCGCCGGATGCCTGCCCGGCCGCGGGCTATCACGGCAGGCGGGCCCTCCGCGAGCGGTGGATGCCATTGCGCATCGATCTCGCGCAGCCGCGCCGCATGTGGCTTTCTACTGTCGCGTCGGGCGGCTTGAAGGCCGATGGCACGCGTAGCAACCCCACCCAGTGCAACGGAGGCTGATATGCGATCGATCAACGAAGGGGCCGCAGGCGGGCGTTCACGGGCTGTCGCGCTCGTCGGCATCGGCGCTCTTGCCGGGTTGGTGCTTGTTGGTTGCGGTGCCACCAAGACTGTGACCGCCACTGTCGCCGGGCCTGTGCAGACCGTGACCAACACCGTGACGGCTCCCGCACGGACGGTGACGGCTCCCGCACGGACGGTGACGGTCAAGTCGAACACCACGCCGATCAGCGCGTCGGCTTGCGCCGTGTACGTCAACGGTGCCAATGCCCGGCTGAGCGTCTCGGGGAACAACGCTTCATCCGAGTGCACGTCAATAGTCCAAGCAAACCCAGGCGGCGATGGATGGACGTCCATGGCGCACGCGGCGAAGAACGGCTTCTCAGAGCCTATGAGCTCAGTCTGCAACCTCAAGAGCCCTTCAGGCACCCTCACCGTCGTGGTGTCAGACTCTGGTCTGCAGGTATTCGGCACCGACGCCTGCAACTATCTGACCGACGCAGGCTGGACGACGATCTGAGCGTGCCTACCCGCCGCTGGCACCGCCGCCACCGCGTCGGCGCTCAGCACACCTGCCTCGAAGAGCACGCGCGCCTGGTTGCCGGCTCGGCGGGCGGCGTCGATCAAGGTTTGCTTCTTTTTTTCGACATCCGCAGCGCTTCCCGTGAAAAAGCCCAAACGGCGTAAGCAATCTGTTCTTCAGGGGTGCTCGGGCGGTCATTCGGGCTCGCTGTCGCGTTCGCCGGGGCGCTCGTGAGCTGCGCGCCACTGTGCATTGGCGGGGCGATGAGCGCCGCCACGCAGACCTCGACGTCTTCTTCATCTCGACCCCGGCCGCCGGATGAAGCGGGCTCGGTGCCCAGACCTCGTGACGAGGGGGCGCGGCACGCTGGCACGCTCGCTCTCGCCCGAGGCTGTCGGACAAACACTGGGGGCCCGAAAATCTTGTGCGATCGTGACAACTAGGCCGCTTCGGGCCGAGTCATTTCGGTCGCGGAACGCTCTCGTCGGCTGGCTGTGCGGCTCTCATGCGGTCGGCGATATCGCCTGTTGTCGTTCTCGTACAAGCCGAAATCTTTGCCCGACAGCCTCGCCCAGAAGTAGGCGCGCTCGCCGGCGCTTGGGACAGGCCCGCAAAGGGACGAAACACGAGCGCGCTGGGCCGACCCGAACCGACGCCCGCAATCGCGTGCCGAAGCGAGCGTCGCTCGAGTGCTGCTTTTCGGTCGTGCAATGCAGCAGCGACGCGGTCGGAGTCGTGTGGACCGCCCGGCGTGCGCGGCCGTCTCATGGGGCCCGGCGCCTTGGGTCGTGGCGGACCAGGGCATTTGGGCAGCCGGGCGAACGGCTCAAGCTTTGCGATGGCTGTGCCGACACTGGTGCCGGACGGTCGTTGCATCGAGCCGACGTTGTCGCTTCGCGCTGACCCCTTTGTCTCCCGTCCTTTGGCTCGCGCTGCCGCGCAGCGCTGCGGCTGACGTCGAGGGATGCAGTCCCCGCCTCTTCAGAAGGGACCCACGATGAAGAAATCCGTCGCCACGCTTGCAGCGCTGGCTATCGTCGCCGTTATTGCCGTCCCCGCACTCGGCTCCAGCGCCAGTGCGGCCTCGGCGGAGCACCTAGTTGGCGCCTTCCCGAACCAAGACGACAACACCAACGGTGGGTACTTGCTCTACTCAGATGGCAAGGTAGTCACCCTGGGCGGGGCCCCCTACTACGGAAACGGCCTCAGCGCGAAGGTCAACAACTTCGTGGCCTTGGTATCGGACTCCCAGGACCCCGGCTACTGGCTCATAACGAGCACCGGCAAGATCGTTTCGGTAGGCGAGCTGTGCAGTGATGGCGAGACCTTGCAGGGGCACCGCGTTGCCGGAACCATCGTCGGCGCTGTGAACCCGACGGGTTCCGACGACGAGGGTTTTGACGAGGTCAACTCGGCCGGGGCCACCTCCGAGCTCCAGTGCAACTTCAACTTCTGAGGCCGAAAGCGGCAGCGCCAGTCCGCTGGTCTTGTCCCGGCGAACTTCTTATGCGGTGAGTGTCGCATCCGCGTGCGTGGATGCAACAGCGCCGGCGAACGAAGGTTGCGCGCGGCGCGAAACGGAGCCGCGACCGGAGCGCGATCGGATGGCTCAGCGCCGCGGACGCCACTGACCGTGACGGGCCGTGACGAACAACGGAACGAAAAGTGCCGCTAAGCGATCGCGTGCTCGAAATCTGCGGTCGCGTCGATGAAGACAGATCAGTTGCCTATGGGGCGTCTGCCTTGCGTCGTGCCCATGCCTGCTTGTAGCCGTCGGTGCGACGCGGCTGCTTGTCTTTGCCTCGCTTCGACGCGGCACCTCCGATCGGCTTGCCCTCAGCTCTGCGGCGTGCGAGGCCGGCGCGGATCCGTTCGGAGCGTCGCACGGACTCTTGGGTGGCGACCCATGCAGCGACGGCGGCCAGCAGTTCGCTCGTGGCGTCGGCGCCGTTGAGCCACGGCTCTTGATGGCTGACCAGCGAGACGTTGCGCTCGCGCAGTTCGCGGATCAGCCGCAGCAGTTCCTCGATCCCCTGCCGGCAGAGTCGGTCGACTGCCGAGACGACGAGCACGGAGAACTCGCCGCGGTGCGCATCCTCGAGCATCCGCGTGAGCGCCTCGCGGTGCTCGCCCTTGTATGCGGACGCGTCCGCGATCTCATAGCGGCGTGCGATCTCCCAGCCTCGGTGGTCGCAGAGGCGCTCGAGGTCGGGGATCTGGTTGTCCTCGTGCTGGCGATCGGTCGAGACTCGGACCCAGATGGCTGCGTTCGTGCTCATTGAACTGGACTTTAGTCCAGTTCACATCGAAAATGAAACCCGTCCGCCCTGTGAATACAGGGGGTTCAGCGCGTCGGAATCGGCCTAGTCCAATTCATTCGCAGATCGTTCGCGGGCATGCCTCCGGGAAGACGACTGCTTACGCCAGTGGCGAAAGTGCCCGAGCGCGGGCCGTCAGGGCTCGCCCGCTCGGCCACGACGCCACGGCCGTTCGGGAAGTGCGCGACGCCACCGTGTCGCCCGCCATCGCGATCAGTTGAACGCCAGCGTCCGCGAGGCCGCCGCTTAGCGCCGCTTGCCGAGGCTGAGCACCAGTTGAACCTTGCTGCCGTTTGGCAGCCTGGTTCCCGATCGGGGCTCTTGAGAGATCACGCGGCCGTTCTTGATGTTCGTTGAGTGGGCGTGCG
>PMKB01000279.1 GCA_003157595.1 Solirubrobacterales bacterium | reverse complement strand
CGCTGCGCTTACGCGCAGGCCTGGTCGGTTAGGCGACCACCGTCACGCGGTGGACCTTGCCGCTCAGCTTCACGCTCTGGGCCTTGTTGGTCGCAATGGTAAGCCGGTACGTGTGGATCAGCTTACCGTTGGCCTTGAAGGCCTTGATCGTGACACTCGCTGACTTCGCTGTCGAGCAGGACAGCTTGAACGACACGGAGTACTTCCCGTGCTTGCTGTTCAGGCGAACCGACTGCACCTTGCAGACGTTGCCCTTGACCACGACGCTCGGCGTGATTGCCGCCGGGGCCGAGGGTGCGCTGCTCTGCGTGTTGCTGGTACCCGTGCTGCCGCCGGCGCCACTGCCGCCGGAAGCACCATCCTGGATTGCCGTGTTGATCGGGTCAGACGGGAGCACGCCAGGAGGCGGCGCGGTCCCCGTGCCGCCCTGGCCGAGCACCGAGATGTTGACATCGCGGTAGATGTGCTCAGCCACGAACAGTGCCTGGACATCCACGTTGGTCGGGTTGTTGGAACCGGCGACGTCGAACGCGACGTTTCCGGCCGTCCCTGTAATACCACAGTCGTAGTTGTTCAGGGTCGTTGTGCCGACCTGCGAGCTACCGGTCGTGCTGATCGGCGGCGTCGTCACTGTCAGCGGGTTCTCATCGTCGAAGCTGACCGACTCGTTGGCGGGGGCCTGCACGCAGACTTCCTCGCCGCTGAAGGGCTCGCCGTTCACGTTTTGCGCGTGAGCGACGACGACGCTGATGTTGTTGCCCGAGAGGTTGGACTTCGGGTACGCCGTCAGTGTCTTGCTCCACTCAGAGTCGACCGTCTTGGTCAGAGTGTTCGATGTGGGAATCGCGCTGTAAGGCACCGACTCGTACGGGTAATTCGCCTTCGCCGTGATGGCGGAGGTCCCGATTGCCTTGCCGTACAGCCCCTGCAGGTCGCAGGCACCGTTGCCGTCAGCCGTGAGGCTGTTGTACCAGCCGGTTCCCGGGTTGTAATCGACATAGGCCTCGCCACGCTCATCCGTGTAGACGATGACCGACGTCGGGTAGTACGGGGTGCCGTAGTAGAACAGGCCGTTCCCGACGAACTCGGGGTTACCCCACTGATCGAGAACTGGCTGGCCGTCGTGATTGAGCTTCGGCGTCTGGCCCTCGACGATGCCGCTGTCATGCGGATCGTTCTGCTGGTAGAACTCGTTCGACGTCCCGCCACTGACGTTCTTGTCGAACTCGAGGCAGCCATTGCTGACCGGCGTCTTGTCGGTCGTCGAGCCGTCCAGAGCCGTCCAGAACGTGTACGGGCTGGTATGTCCGTCGCTGAAGCCCGGGAAGTCGTCGCCGCTTGAGGCGGCGCCGCCACCGTTGTAGACGCCGGTGATGCCTGACGCCTCCGAGATGGGCCGTTGCGTGGACGGGATGTACTCCTGGTAGTACGGGTTGTAGAGGTTGGCAGTACCAGTCGACGTCAGAGCCGACGTGCCGCTCGGGAACGACAGCGGCGATGCGGCCGAGCCGTTGAAGTCGTGGCTGTAGATCAGCCACTTCGACACGCCGTACACGCCACCGATTCCGCCCGTGCCGATCGACACCGTCACCGGCAGAGCCGGCATCGGAGCGTCGTCGGTGTTCAGGCGACCATCGCTCAGAAGCGTCGCATTCGGCGCCTGAGAGTCGTAGGGCCCAATCGTGTTGCCGACGCTCGTCACGTCGCCAAACACGCGCGAGAACGCGTACGGGTTACCCGTCGGACTCGTCCCGCCTGTCGACAGGCAGTCGTCGACAACGTCGGTCGGCTGGTTGAACAGCGTCCCGTCGTTGAGGCACAGGCCAGCCGCGACATGGGTCGTGGCCGCGCCGTTACCGGCGTGACCCTGAACCGCCAGGGTGTTGGTCGGACCGCCGTGGATGTCCCACAGGTTGCCGTTGGTGCCCTGGTAGCTGGTCGAGGACGCCGCCATCAGGTTGGCGAGCGCGACCCACTGGTTCGGCAGCGTGATGCTGCTGGGGTTGGCTCCACCTGTGATGGTTTGGAAGTACTGCGCGTTCGTGGTGGCCGGCACCTGATCCTCGATCGGGAACGAACCGGTTACGCGAACCTGCACCAGACCGTTGTTGCTGGCCGGTGTGTCGTTGGCGCACTCGAAGTCCGGATCATGCTGGAACCAACCGAAGTTACCGCAGTTGTACGGCTTGTCCTGATTCCACTGGTCAAGCGAAGCGAACGTGCCGGGAGTCGAACCATCGCCAAGGAACTTGCCGAGGTTCGTCAGGCCCAGCGTCGTGAGCTGGCTCGACGGCGCCGCGACACCATTGTCGCCGGCCGTGGTCGGGGAAGACAGGCTCGTCGTCGAGGCCTCGGTGATCTTCGGCGTGTTCGCCGTCATCCAGATGACGATGAACTGCTCCGAGTAGACAACCTGAGGATCGAGAACGACGCCCTGATGGGGCGAGATGCCCTCGTCGGTGACGTTAACGCTGACCTCGTCGAGGCCTGCGTGCACCGAGCTGATGTCGGCCGAGACGCAACCCTTGCGCTGATCGTCGACGCCGTTCGGCGGAAAGAAGAACGCCGAGCTGGTGTTGGTCACGCCCAGGTTCGTAGACCCGGTGCTGTCAAACGTCGGGGCTGCCGCCTGGTCGCCGGTCCACAGGTCGTTGCCTGCGCCCGAGCTCCAGTTGGCCTGCTGGAAGTCGATCGAGCCAAGACCCAGAGGGTTGGCCGCGATCGCGTCGTCGCAGGCGACAAGGCGGACGTCCTCGCCGACCCAAGCAAGTGTGGGGACGTTCGCGGTCTGCGGTCCGTCCTCAGCCTGCTCGCCCGGGAGGTTCATCGTCGGACTGATGTTGTTCAAGCCCGACAGAACTGCGAAATGGGTGCCGAAACCTGGGTTCGGGGCAGCCGCCGCACCGGCGACGCCCAGAGCCAAAGTCGCGGCGACGGCAATACTCCCTGCCGCCATCCTGAGTGCCAATTTCGGTGGTCTCACAAACTTCCTCCGTGCTAGTTGTGTGCCTGGCGGCCGCACCGAAATGGGTGCTGCGATCGATCCCACCGCGTACTACGAAGCGGAGCGCGGCCCTGTACCGAGCAGAGTAGGCCGCGCGCCGGACGTCGGCAATCGCCACGGCGGATAGTCTTTATTCCCCCGAAAGGATAGGTGGCGTCCGCTGGATGGTCCCGGGGGCAGGGGCCGTTCCGCGCCCGCGGACAGGGCGATCGGGCGCCGCGCACTCGGGCCCACGGGTACGAAGCGGCCGCCCAAACGGGTAGGTATTTCCCCGGTGGCCTGCAAAGCCGGCGTTTTTGCGGGCGGCAACCGCCGCGGGGGGCGTTAGCCGCCGCGCCGCATGCGGGCGAACGCCTGAGCCGCTTCGACGCGGTTTCGGACGCCAAGCTGGGCGTAAACGGCCCTCAGGTGGAACTTGACCGTGTTCGGCGAGATCGTCAGCTCGCTGGCGATCTCGGTGTTGCGCAGCCCGGAGGCGACCAGTTCGAGGATCGCGAACTCGCGCGCACTCAAACCCTCCGCCCCCTGCCCCTTGGGACGTACGGCATCCTGCCATCCGGCGGGGAACACGCGCCGCCCCTCGTGCACGTGCAGGAGCGTCGCGCGCGCCTGGTCGGCGGAGTCGGTCTTGTCGATCACGCCGTCGAGGCGGTCGGCGCGGATCGCCTCGGCCGCGCCGGTGCTCAGCGAGGCCGTGATCAGGACGAGCTTGAGGTCCGGGCGCTGTGCGCGGACGCGCCCGATCGCCGCCCAGTCGATCGGGCGGTCGTCGAGGTCGATCAGCAAGAGCTCGGCGCTGAGACCGGCCAGCTCCGCCATCAGGTCCTCGACGGTGTCGAAGGCCGAGACGAGCTGGTAGCCGTCGCTGGTCAGCATCCAGGCGACGGCCTCGGTCCACAGCCCGCGCGTCCCGCCGAGCAGCGCGACGTCGATGACCTCGGTGCGCGAGGAGCGTTGGGATCCGCGACCCGGTAGAGAGCGTTCGGCCATTTTCAGTTCCCCGTCAGCCGCCGCTAGCCAGGGAGCGCCCCGTCGCGGTCGGCGTGGGCGATCGCTTCGATGCGATTGCGCACGCCGAGCCGGCGGAAGATCTCACTGATGTGAAATTTGACGGTGTTCGGCCGCAGACCGAGCTGCGCCGCGATCTCCTCGTTGCTGAACCCCTGCGCGACCAGCTCGAGCACATCGACATGGCGCGGCGTTAGCGCGACCGCGTCGGGAACGGCTCGCCAGCGGGCCGGCATCACCGAGTGGCCGGTGCGGATGTGGGCGATCGCCCCGTAGAGCTCCGCGACCGAGGACTCCTTCAGGACGATGCCATCGACGCGGCGGCTGCTCGCACACAGCACGATCTCATCGGTCGTCTCATTCGCCAGCAGCACGAGCTTGGAGGCAAGGCCGATCGCCAGCAGCCGGTCGATCGTCTCCCCGCACTCGCCGCGGCAGTCGTCGACGTCCAGCAGCGTCACATCGCAGCGCAGCGCCGCGGAGTGGCAGTGCTCCTCGAGCTCCGCCACCGAGGCGAAGCTGCGCTCGACGCGCATCCCCGGCTGGGCGTCGATCAGGTCCGCGATCATCGCGCGAACCAGCTGCGGGCCGCCGACCATCATGAGCGCGGCGACGTCGCTGGAGAGCGGGGCGAGCACGCGCGCGACGGAACGCGACTCGCGGTCCGCCACCCCATATTCGGTCTCTGGTGCAACCAGCAGCGCGCTCGGCACAGCCATATCTCCCGCAGGCCGCTTGGCCTTCCTAGCTTTGCGTCCCCTGGTCGCTGCCTTACCCAATCCGTGGCTTGGCGCCAAGGCCGTACTACCTCCGGCTGCGAGGTTTAGCATGGTTTCCCGACGGTTAGCATCGGGCAAACGCCCTGAGATTAGCCCATTTGCGGCGAGCGCCCGCGGGCCGGTGCCGCTACGACTCATGTGAAAACTCCTTCGCGCGCAGGATCAGCTCGCGCCGCGAGTGCATGCCGAGCTTGGCATAGACGCGCTGCAGATGGGAGGAGATGGTCTTCGGCGAGAGGTGCAGCGCCGCCGCGATCTGCCCGTTCGCGAGGCCCTGCGCCGCCAGCCCGGCGACGCGGCGCTCCTGGGCGGTCAGCTCGGAGCCATCCTCGGTGCGGCGGCGACGGCGCCCGCCGCTGGCCGCCAGCTCGGCGCGCGCGATGCGCGCGAGGCGCTCGGAGCCGGCCGCCTCGCAGATCGCGAGTGCCTGGGCCAGTGGCTCGCGTGCGTCGCGCGGACGCCCGCTGCGCCGCAGGTGGGTGCCGAAGCTGACCAGCGCGTGCGCGTGCTCGAGCGGCTGCGAGCACTCGGCGAAACGGGCGATCGCCACCGCGAAGTGCTCGTCGGCGAGCGCCGTTGAGCCCTCGATCGCGGCGATCCCGGCCTGCCCGAGCGCGACCACGGCGTGCGGCCAGCGGCTGGGCAGCGCCTGCGCGCGCAACTCGAGCTCGGCGAGCAGCGCGCGGGCGCGCGCCAGGTGCCCGGCCGCCAGGTGCGCCTCGAGCGCGACGGCGGCCCAGGGAACCAGGCAGGGCTCTAGGCGCCCGCCGAGCGTCGCGATCTCGCCGGCGCGTGCCATCGTGTCCGACGCCTGCTCGCGGTGCCCGTCGGCAAGCTGTGCGCGCCCGTCGAGCAGGTGCAGCCAGAGCGAGACGACGGCGAACTGCTCGGGCGGGATCTGCGCCTGGAAGGCGCGCAGCGCCGCGACGTGGGTGGCGGCACGCGCGTCGCGGCCGAGTTCGCACAGGAGCACGGCAGCGGCCAGATCCGACCATGGCTGGATCCGGCGGTCGCTCAGCGTGGTGGTGCGCTCGACCAGCTCGAGCGCCTCCTCGAGGCGTCCGAGGCGCAGCAGCACGTCGGCGTGGGCGACCGCCAGGCCGGCCATCAGCACCGGGGCGCCCGCCGCGACCGCCTCGTCGTACTCGCGCTCGAACAGCGTGTCCGCGCGGGCGTAGTCCTCGAGCACCTTGCAGATGTTCAGCGTGTGCACGGCGATCGTCAGGTTCCAGCCCTGTGCCGACCACAGCGAGCGCGCTCCGGCTGCGAGCACCTCCTCGGTCAGGGCCTGCGCCTCGCGGGGGTCGCACTCGCAGATCAGCGTCGCGTAGCCGCGGACGAAGCGCAGCACGCGCTGCTGGGGAGTGCGCTCGCCGGCCAGCTCGAGCGCGCGCTCGGCGGTGTCGAGCAGCCAACGCGCCGGGGCCGAGGCCAGGCAGGTCAGCAGCGCGTCGCAGAAGACGCCGACGCGCCCGGCGGGGTCGGTCGCGACCGCCGCCGCCTGCATGAAGAGCTGCTGGGCCTGCGAGGGGCGGTTGGCGAGCGCTTCGACGCGGGCCATCAGGCACAGAGCCCGGGCGCGCGTCGGGGCGTCGAGGTCGCGCGAGAGCAGCTCCGCGCACAGCGAGCGCAGCGGGCCGACGTCGGCCTGGGCCACCAGCACCTGCCCGTAGAGCAGCAGCACCTCGGTCGGCGGGTTGGCGCCGGCCAGGCGGACCGCGTTCTCGAGGTGGGTGGAGGCGGCGCGCAGCGCGCCCTGGGCGAGCGCGGCGGCGCCGGCGCGGGCGGTGATCTCGACGGCGAGCTGGTCGCCCGTCAGTCCGCCGAGCGCGGCGTGCTCGGCCGCCAGCGCGGCGGGTCCGCCCTGGGCGACGACCAGCTCGAAGGCGGCGGCGTGGCGGCGCTCGCGCAGCGCCGAAGGCTGAGCGTCAAGTAGAGCTTGAGCAAAGAGCGGGTGCACGAACGCCACCGAGCCCGCGCCGAGGTCCTCGAGCACGCCGGCGCGGACCAGCCGTTCGAGCGCCTCGTCGGCGACGGGCGCCGGCACACCCGAGAGCGCCGTGGCCTTGGCGTGGTCGAAGAAGACGCCGAAGATCGCCCCGGCCTTGACGTAGTCGAAGCCGCCGCTGCCGACGTCGGCGAAGCGCGCCAGAAGCAGCGCCGAGTCCCCGGCGGTGCCGTTGCGCAGCGCCAGCGGCGCCGCGCCCTCGGCCAGTGATCGCGCGGCCGCCTCCAGCAGCAGCGGCGTGCCCGCGCAGGCCTCCCACAGCTCGGTCGCCTGGTCGGAGTCCAGCGTTCGGCCGAGCACACGCTCGAGCAGCGCCGCAGCGCCGTCGCGGCTGAGCGGCTCGAGCGTGATCGCCTGCGCGCGCCCGGACGCCTGCAGCTCCTGCGCGAGTGAGTAGGCCGGCGGCGGCTCCGGGCGCAGCGTCCCGATCACGAGGACGTGCAGGGCCGCCAGGCGGCGACAGAGGAAGCCGAACAGCTCGAGCGAGTCGGGGTCGGACCAGTGCAGGTCGTCGAGCGCGACCAGCACCGGGCGTTGCGCCGAGACCTCGCCGAGCCAGCGCAGGGTGCGATAGAAGCGGGCCGACTGACCGCCGGCGCGTGCCAGCTCGCCGACGTCCTCGACGGGGTTGCCACCGAGCGCGACGATCGCCTGGCCGAGCAGCCCGAACGGGAGCCCGCGCTCCATCGGGCTGGCGACGGCGTGCGCGACGGCGAAGCCGCGCTTTTGCGCGAGCGCCGCAGCCCACCCGAGCAGCGCGGTCTTGCCGATCCCCGGCGTGCCGATCAACAGCACGACACCGCCCTCGCCGCGGGCGCCGGCGCGCAGCGCGTCGCCGACGGCGTGCTCTGTATGGACTCGCTCGAGTAGATCCAGCTTCTTCGCCATGTCCCCACGACTGCGTTCGGCAGGGTCCCCGGCCCTGAAAACCCTTGCAACTGGGCGCAGCGTAGCGGCCCAGGCTAGCGGCAATAGGTGGAAAATGTCCCCCGTTGGTAGCGCAGGGGACCAGCCCGTACGGGCGGGCGGACCCCGCCGGTACGGCGTCCTACGCCAGCCTTGGGGTTGGGATCGGCGCATGCGCCGATCCCGGAGACGGCGCATGCGCCGTCTCCCCGGGGGGTGCATGCACCCCCCGGCACAGCTGCGGGCGCTAGTGGCGGAAGTGGCGGACGCCGGTCGTGACCATCGCGATGCCGGCTGCGTCGGCGGCGGCGATCACCTCGCCGTCGCGGATCGAGCCGCCGGGCTGGATGATCGCCCCCACGCCCGCCTGGATCGCCAGCGCCGGCCCATCGGCGAAGGGGAAGAAGGCGTCGGAGGCCAGCACGGCGCCCTCGAGCGAGCCTGCGCGCGCCTTCTCGAGCGCCAGGTGGACGGCGTCCACGCGGCTCATCTGGCCGGCCCCGATCCCGACCGTCGCGCGCCGGCGGGCGAGAACGATGGCGTTCGAGCGCACGTGCTTGCAGACCCGCCAGGCGAACAGCAGGTCCTCCCATTCGGGCTCGGTGGGGGCGCGGGCGGTGACGACCGTCATGTCCTCGCGCGCGGTCATCACGATGTCGCGCTGCTGGACCAGCAGGCCGCCCGCGACCTGGCGCAGCTCGAGCTCGCGGCCGCCCGCGCGGCGGTCACCCTTCTCGAGCAGGCGGACGTTCTTGCGCTGCTCGAGCACCTCGAGCGCGTCCTCGTCGTAGCCGGGGGCGAACAGGACCTCGATGAACTGCTCCGCGAGCGCGCTCGCCAGCTCGAGATCGACGCGCGAGTTGAGCACGACGACGCCGCCGTAGGCGCTCAGCGGGTCGCATTCCAGTGCGCTGCGGTAGGCGTCGATCGCGCGCTCTGCGAGCGCTGCGCCGCAGGGGTTGTTGTGTTTGACGATCACGGCGGCCGGGACGGTCTCGAATTCGTCGCACAGCCGGCGCGCCGCGTCCATGTCGAGCAGGTTGTTGAACGACAGCGGCTTGCCGTGGTGCTGGCGAACCTGGGAGAGCAGGTGGGTGCGGGCGCCGACCTTCGAGTAGTAGGCGGCGCGCTGGTGGGGGTTCTCGCCGTAGGAGAGCTCGAGCACCTTCTCGTAGGCGCGCACGTGCAGCTGCGGGAAGTCGTCCTCGCGGCGCTCGGCGAACCAGCGCGCGATCGAGGTGTCGTAGCGGGCGGTCATCGCGAAGGCGTCGGCGGCGAGTGACTCGCGCGTCGGCAGCGACAGGCGGGCGTCGGAGGAGCGCAGCTCGTCGAGGATCGCGTCGTAGCTCTCGGGCGTCGTGACGACGGCGACGAAGGGGTAGTTCTTGGCGGCCGCGCGGATCATCGTCGGGCCGCCGATGTCGATGTTCTCGATCACCTCGCCATCGGTTGCCGAGGCGCGCCCGGCGGTCCGCTCGAAGGGGTAGAGGTTGACGGCGATCAGGTCGATGAACTCGATCTCGTGCTCGGCCGCCGCCGCCAGGTGCTCGGGGTTGTCGCGGAGCGCGAGCACGCCGGCGTAGAGCTTGGAGTTCAAGGTCTTGACGCGACCGTCCATCATCTCCGGCGAGCCGGTGAGGTCGTCGATCGCGCGCACATGCAGGCCGGCCTGGGTCAGCTCGCGGGCGGTGCCGCCGGTCGAGACCAGCTCGATCCCCAGCGACGCCAGGCCGCGGGCGAAATCGACGATCCCACGCTTGTCGGAGACCGACAGCAGCGCCCGGCGCACCTGCACGGCGCCAGGCTCGACGGCGGCGTAGTGGACGCCCGTGGTGGCTGCGCTGTCGGTCGGGGCCGCGATAGTCCGAGGATATCGCGCGGGGGTGGTACGCGGGGGCGCGGCGGGTGGCGCAGCGGTGGCGCAGCAGTGGCGCAGCGGTGGCGCAGCGGTGGCGCAGCGGTGGCGCAGCGGTGGCGCAGCGGTGGCGCAGCGGGATCGGACACATGAGGTTGGCATAGCGGACATATGTGATCGGTACAATGGACACATGAACTCACTGGCGCTGCTGGCCGACGAGGTGGGGGTCAACGAGCGCACGCTGCGGCGGGCCGTCGCGCAGGGCACCCTGCGCGCGGCGAGACCGAGCCCGCGGACGCTGCGGCTGGCGCTCTCGGAGGGTCAGTACGCTCGACGGAACTGGCCCCTGCTGTCGGCGCTGCGGCAAGCGCTGCGCACCGAACACAACGTCCGGCTCGCCGTCCTGTTCGGGTCCGCGGCGAGAGGAACCGACACGGCTGGAAGCGACATCGACGTGCTCGTCGGCCTTCGCGACGCCGACCTGCGGCGCGTGGTCGATCTGAGCGCCAAGCTGACCGCGCTCGCCGGGCGAGCCGTTGATGTCGTGCGTCTCGAGGACGCCCGGGTCGAGCCGTCGTTCCTCGACGAGGTGGCGACCGACGGACGCGTGCTGATCGATCGCGACGCGCAGTGGCCGGCCCTGCGAAGAGCCGAGGGGGCGCTGCGCGATGAGGACCGCCGCGGGCAGTCGGCGCGAACGCGGGCTGCGCTCGCCGGCATCGACCGGCTGCTGGAGGGCCGAGGGTGACCGATCCGGACGCTCGAGCCGTGGAGCGCCGCCGCCGGCGTCTGGCGATCGTCCGCCATCTCGAGGACTTTCCGCGTCAGTACGCGGCGCTCGAGAACGCGATGGGCGCGTTCGGCGAGGATTTCGACATCCAGGCCTTCAAGGAGGCGTTCGACACCGCCGAGGACCTCGATGCGTACAACCGCGTTCAGGCGCTCGAGCGCGCGCTCGGGCGAGTCCAGAACTACGTCGCCGAGCTCGCGCTGGCCGGCAGCCGCCTCGCGGAGTTGCCGAGAGCTTCCGGTGACCGCCACTCCCCGCCGGCGCAGCAGGCTTTCGTAGCGCTGCGCGAGGCGAAGGTCATCAGCGCAAGCCTGTGCCGGCGGTTGGTGGCGGCGCAGAACGCCCGCACGAGGATCGAACACGGCTACGTCGCGGTCCCAGCGGGAGACGTCCACCGTGCCGCGACGCTGGTGCACGACGCGGCGCGCGACTTCATCGGCTCCTACCGGGACTGGATCGCCGCGCAGCTCACCGGATAGGCGGGCTCACGCGTCGGCAGGGAGCAGGCGAAACGGTCTGCCGTTGGCGGTGAGCGTGCGGAAGTGGCGTTCGTCGAGCGTGAGGACGTCCTGGATCTTGTGCCGGCCGGCGAGCACGACAATCGAGGCGTCCGCCAGGCTGACGCCGAGGCCGTCGTGGCGCCGAATGACGGCGAGCGCCTCGCGCGTGTCGGGCCCCGAGAACGGCTCGAGCTGGTAGGCGCCGCTCGCCACCTCGGCGAGCAGACTCGTGCGCGCCGACTGCCCGAGCGCGGGTCTGGTCTGCGCCCTTGCGCGCGCTCGCGTCAGACGCCACAATCGGCTCGCAGCGAGTCGCGCACTCCAGATCCCCAGCGAAAGGGTGAGCCAGATGGCACGCAAGATCGCCGACTGCCGGCGTTTTGAAAGCGAGAGCAACTGCACGCTGACGATCATCGGCGAGGAGCAGGAGGTCGTCGAAGCCGCGGCCAACCACGCCCATGTCGTGCACGGGCATGCGGACACGCCCGAGCTTCGCGACCAGGTCCGGATGCTGCTCGAGCCCGAGGAGGGCTACATCATCGGCACGCGCGAGCACGAGCCGTTCCCGGCGTAGGGGCGGGCGAGGCGACGTTGGTCACCTCGTAGAGCGCGAGGTCCAGGGAACCAGCGGCTCATCGCGACGGGCGATGGTGCTTCACGAGCTCGGCGACGGGCTGTATCAGTCGGGCTCGGGCAGCTCGTCGGGGTAGGTGACTGCGATCTCGGTAATCGTCTGCGGGAAGTCGCGGCGGTTGTTCGTGAGGAAGCGCTCGGCGCCCGCGGCCACCGCGGTCGCGAGATGCACTGCATCGGGGGCGCCAAGGCGGTGCGCGGCGCCGAGCGCCACGGCGAGCTCGCCGCCCGCCTCATCCAGCGGGCGCAGGTCCAGGCGGCCGAGCATGGCCGTCAGAGCGAACAGCTCGTCCGCCGCTCCTTCTCGCAGCGGCTTGGTGAGGAGCTCGGGGAGCAGCAGCGTGGAACCGGTGCCGGCGGGGGACTGCGGGTCGGCCGCGAGGAGTGCGAGGACGCGGCGACCCAGGGGATGCTCGGGGATCGCCGCGTAGATCAGGACGTCGGCGTCGAAGGCGTCCATCCGTTGCGCTCAGCG
>PMKB01000085.1 GCA_003157595.1 Solirubrobacterales bacterium | reverse complement strand
CCACTCCTTCTGGGCGATGTACTCCTTGAGGATGTCCGCTTGGATCGTGCCGGCAAGCTCGTGTGGGGCGGCGCCCTGCGTCTGCGCCGCGACGACGAAGAACGCCATCATGATCGCGGCGGGACCATTGATCGTCATCGAGACGCTGACCTTGCGCAGGTCGATCCCGGCGAACAGGTCCTGCATGTCGTCGAGTGTGTCGATCGCGACGCCCTCGCGGCCGACCTCGCCTTGGCTGAGCGGCGAGTCGGAGTCGTGGCCCATCAGCGACGGCATATCGAATGCCGTTGAGAGGGCATGCTGGCCGCGGTCGAGCAGGTAGCGAAAGCGCTCGTTGGTCTCCACGGCCGTGCCGAAACCGGCGAACTGGCGGAAGGTCCACAGCCGCCCGCGGTACATCGATTGATAGACGCCGCGCGTAAAAGGGTACTCGCCGGGCAGGCCGATCTGGGTGCGTTCGGGGAGGTCGGACTCGGTGTAGAGCGGGCGGATCTCCTCGCCACTCAGCGTGAGGAACCCTTCGGAGTGCTCACCGATCGGTTCGCCCTCGACGTCGGCCACGGCGTCGCCGTGCGCTGCCGCAGAGGCGTCCGCGGCGGGGCTGCGATCGTGCATATCACCAGGCGACGGGGCGATGGCGGAAGTTTCGCACCATCGGCGAGCGCCGGGCCCGTGTCCGTGCGAGCGCGACGTCACGGATTCGGTGCGCCAACCGTTTGTGCAGTGTGGGCCGATCCGTGCTTGCGCCACTATGGTCAGTGGCGATGAAGAACGCCGCAGGCGCGCAGTCGCCGCGATGACGAGCACGACGACGCCAGCTGCCGGCCGCGAGCGTGCCAGGCGCTTCGAGGATCCGAAGGTCGCGCTCGCGATCGTCGTCACGACGCTGCTCTGGGCGTCGGCGTTCGTCGCAATCCGCACGGCGCGCACGCACTTCGCTCCCGCCGATCTTGCGCTCGGCCGGCTGCTGGTCGGCGCGGTTGCGCTCAGCGCGATGATGCGCTGCGGTCGCGTCGCGCCGCCACCGCGACGCGAACTGCCGGCGATCATCGTCTGCGGCGTGCTCTGGTTCGGTGTCTACAACGTGGCGCTCAACGCGGGCGAGCGGCTCGTGGATGCGGGTACCGCGGCGATGCTCGTGAACGTCGCTCCGATCATGATCGCCGTGCTCGCCACGTGGGTGCTGCGCGAGCGGCTCTCGCCCTGGCTGCTCGGCGGGCTGGCCGTCGCGTTCGCCGGAGCTGCGGTGATCGCCGTCAGCTCGGCGCACCACCACGGTGGGTTGCGCGGTGTGCTGCTGTGCGTGCTGGCTGCGGTCGTCTACACCGTCGCCGTCGTGATCGAGAAGCCGCTGCTCGCGCGCGTGTCGCCGATCGCGCTGACCTGGGCAGCGTGCGTCGCGGGCGCCGTCGCCTGCCTGCCGTTTCTGCCGGGGCTGCTATCCGACCTGAGCGCCGCGCCCGCGTCGAGCACGCTGCTCGTCGTTTACCTCGGCGTCGGTCCCACGGCAGTCGCCTTCACGACCTGGGCCTATGCGCTCTCGCGCAGCACGATGGCGCGCCAGGGAGCCACGACCTACCTCGTGCCGCCGCTCGTGATCGCGCTCAGCTGGCTCACGCTCGGCGAGGTGCCGGGCGTGGCCGCGATGGGCGGCGGGGCGCTGTGCCTGGCAGGGGTGGCGCTCACACGGCGGCGTTCGGCCCGCCGAGCCGGCCGGGGGGCCGCTGACTAGGGCAGATCGGTGACGATGTCGGCCAACGGGCGGCGCCGCCCGGTGTGGAACGGGATCTCCTCGCGCGTGTGGCGGCGCGCCTGCGCGCTGCGCAGATGGCGCATCAGATCGACGATCGGCTCGAGCTCGTCGCATTCGAACGCGAGCAGCCATTCGTAGTCCCCCAGCGCGAACGCGCTGACCGTGTTCGCGCGCACCTCCGGTCGGCTTCGCCCCATCATGCCATGCTCGCGCAACAGCTCGGAGCGCTCTTCCTCGGGTAGCAGGTACCACTCGAGTGATCGCACGTAGGGGTAGACCGACACGTACTTCCGCGGCTCCTCACCGCGCATGAACGCCGGCGTGTGGGATTTTGCGAACTCTGCCTCGCGATGCACGCCGATTGCCGACCAGGCCGGCCGCAACGACTGACCGAGCATGGTTTGGCGAAACGCGATCAGCGCGTCCTGGACGGCGTCCGCGGTGTGGCCGACGAGCCAGAGCAGCAGGTCGGCGTCGGCACGGTAGCCGGTGACGGTGTAGGCGCCGCGCAGTGTCGCGTCGCTCGCATCGAGAGCCTGCTGGGCGTGGGCCGCAGCCGTGGCACGCTGGTTGGACGCCAGCGGGCGTGCCGGATCGGCGGCGAAGCTGGCGTAGAGGGCGTAGGTCGGTCCGCTGGGCTCGTCGGTCATGCCTGGTCCGTCGGTTGAATCGAGATGCTCGCCGAGGTGGCGCTGGCTGCCGGAGGGCTCATCGCTCAGCGCCGGCGCGCTTGCGCTTCAAGCGCCGGGTTCGCGAACCCGTCGTCGGTCGAGCTGATCGTCAGCCCCGGCGGCACTATCGCATCGATCCGGTCGAGCAGTGTGGCGTCGAGTGAGATCTCCGCAGCCCGAAGCTGGGATTCGAGGTGCTCGAGCGTCCGCGGGCCGATGATCGCAGCGGTCACGGCGGGATGGTTGATGACCCAAGCGATCGCCAGCTCGATCAGTGTGAGCCCGGCTTCGTGAGCAAGCTCGCCGAGCGCGTCGGCGGCTTCGAGCTTGCGCTGGTTGGCCGGCAGTGCCATGTCAAACCGATGCGGGAGCCGCCCTGCCCGGCTCGATTCGGGCGCCGGCGCTCCTTTGCGGTAGCCGCCGGAGAGCCATCCGCCGGCAAGCGGGCTCCACGGGATGACGCCGATGCCGTGGCGCAGGCAGCTCGCCAGGACGTCTGACTCGACTCCCAGCGCGAGCAGCGAGTACGGGGGCTGCTCGCTGACGAAGCGCTCCAGGTGGCGCTCCCGCGAGACCCACTGCGCCTCGACGATCTGCGACGCCGGGAATGTCGACGAACCGATGTAGCGGACCTTGCCCGCGCGAACAAGGTCGGTCAGCGCGGACAGCGTCTCCTCGATGTCGGTTTCGTGCTCCGGGCGATGGATCTGGTAGAGATCGATTCGGTCCGTCTTGAGACGGCGCAGGGAATCCTCGACCTCGCGGACGATCCAACGGCGGGAGTTTCCGCGCTGGTTTGGGCGCTCGCCCATGTCGGCGTGCACCTTCGTGGCCAGCACCACATCGTCGCGCCGGCCACCGGCGAGAGCCTTGCCAACGATCTCCTCCGACTCGCCGTGCGAGTAGACGTCCGCGGTATCGATGAAGTTGATCCCCGCGTCCAGTGCCCGGTGAATGATCCGAACGCAGTCGTCGTGGTCGGGGTTGCCCCAGCTGCCAAACATCATCGCGCCGAGGCACAGCGGACTGACCTTGACGCCGGTGCGACCCAGCACGCGATACTCCACGCACGAAACCTAGCGGACGACGGGCATCGACCTCGCGACCGGCTCGGGCGTGCTCGTGCTTGCAGTCGCGCCCACCGGCGCGGTTGGGCACGCGAAGCCCAACGGAGTTGGTAGCGTGAAGGCACACGCATGACCGAGACGGCCACGGCGAAACGCCCGCTTCGCAGGATTGCCCCGCTCGCAGCGGCCTGCTGCGCCGCACTCGTCTCGGCGATCGCAGCCGGTCGACGCAGGAAGCGCACCCGGAGCCTGCCCGATCGGGATCCGGCCGACCGTCACCTCGCGGAGGATGAGATGGAAGCGCTCGCGACCGCCGAGGGCATGCCGGAAGTGAGCGAGGGCTGACGGGCTGCGCGCCGCGGCGCGCCGGCGCGAGAGGGGTGAAGGGAAGTGTTCGCCGATCGCCGCGACGCCGGACGCCACCTCGCCCAGAGGCTGCTCGCCCTCGCACCTGACCGGCCCGTCGTCGCGCCTGACCTGCCCGTCGTCGTCGCGCTTGCGCGCGGAGGCGTGCCGGTTGGCTTCGAGGTCGCCCGCGCGCTCGCCGCGCCGCTCGACGTGCTCGTCGTCCGCAAGCTCGGTGCGCCCGGTAACCCGGAGCTTGGGGTGGGGGCGATCGCCGAAGGCGGGGCGGCCGTACTTGATGTCGCGGCTGTCACCCGCGTCGGAATGTCACAGACGGCGCTCGATGCCATCATGGCGCGCGAAGGCGAGGAACTGCTCCGCCGCGTCGAGCGCTACCGCGAGGGCCGCGCTCGCATCGATGTGCGCGGACGGACGGTGATCGTGGTCGACGACGGACTTGCGACCGGGCTGAGCGCCCTGGCCGCCGTTCGCGCACTTCGCGCCGACGCCGCCGCGCGCATCGTCGTCGCGGTTCCGGTCGGCGCGCGCGAGTCGGTCGCGATGGTCGCTGCGGAGTCCGACGAGGTCGTCTGCCACACGATTCCAAGGCAGCTGGTCGCCGTCGGGCGCTGGTACGGCGACTTCGCGCCGGTGTCCGACGCGGAGGTCCTGGAGCTGCTGGCGGGTGGGAGAGGGCTTGACGCCCCACCTGGGTAAGTTTATGCTTACGGTAAGTGGCAACTTACGCACAGGCTATTCAGGCGCTCGGCGATCCGACCAGGCGCACGATCTTCGAGCGCCTCGCGGACGGACCGAGTGCCGTGGGGGACCTCGCGCGGGGCCTTCCCGTCAGCCGGCCCGCCGTCTCGCAACACCTGCGGGTGCTCAAACAGGCCGGCCTGGTCAACGATCGCCGTGACGCCAATCGCCGCATCTACAGCCTCGACCCGATGGGGGTGGGGGCGCTGCGCGCATACTTCGACCGCTGCTGGACGCAGGCGCTGGATGCCTTCAAGACTGTCGCCGAGCAGCGGGATCCGGAGACAGGGTGACAACCGCAACGCCGTGCACAGCCGTGCACGCGGGGCTGGACCCGCGTCCTCGAGGCTCTTGGCGCAGCGACAGCGATGTAGGCCGTCGCTCTCCCGCTAAGGTCAGCGGAGATGGTTGAGCGGTCGGCGTCTCGCGGGACGGCGCCCGGGCGGCGCGGCGGGCGCCGTCGAGGCGCCGTGTCCACGCCTGCGCTGTCAGTCGCGATTGCGCTCGCGATTGCGCTCAGCCTGCCGGGCGCGCTCGCGAGCGGCGCGCAGCCGGCTCTGCTCCCGCCGCCGCGGATCGTCAAGGACTTCATTCCGTTCGGGCCCAAACGCGAGCGGGAGATGCGCAGGTATGCGCTCGAGCACTATGGCATCGACTCCTTCAAGCTGGTCGACCCTCACCTGATCATCTGGCACTACAGCGTGAGTTCGACCTTACAGAGCGTCTGGAACACCTTCGCCGACGACGTGCCGGACGTGACCTACCACGAGCTGCCGCAGGTCTGCGCCCACTTCGTGGTCGATACGGACGGTACGATCTACCAACTTGTCCCGCTCGATCTCATGTGTCGGCAGGTCGTCGGTCTCAACTACACCGCGATCGGGATCGAGAACGTCGGCTTCTCGGACGAGCAGGTGATGGGCGACGCCGCGCAGTATCAATCTGCCCTGGAGCTGACGCGCTGGCTGCGCTGCACCAAGCACATCCCGGTCGCCAATGTGATCGGGCACAACGAGAGCCTTTCCAGTCCCTATTACCGCGAGTTGGTGCCGGCCTTTCGCGGCCAGACCCACCAGGATTTCAACCGCGCCGATATGAGCATCGTGCGGGCCCGGGTGGCGGAGCTGCCGTGCCGGCGGTGAGTGTCGGACCGTGGTCCGGTGCGCTCAGAGCACGCCCGTGAGCACGAGCGCGCCGATGGCGATCAGCACGAGCGCGGTGCACGCGTTGCCCCAGCGCTCGAGCCAGCGGCCGCGAACCTGGTAGCCGCCGAAACACGCCGCCAGCGTCAGGCCGACGATCGTCGCGATCGTCACCGCGGCAAAGATGATGAGGGAACCGATGGCGGTCGTCACCCCCGCCGTGGTTGCCGCGAGGAACACTGGGAGGATGGTCAGGTCCGGCGACGCGGCGGCGCCGAACGGCACCATCACCGCCGCCAGGCCGCGCAAGCCGCTTTGCGGCGCCCCGCTGGCCGGCTCGGTCTGCGCCATCGGCTGCGACCGCGGGTGATCGGTCGCTTGCGTGCGGCCGGGTGTGTGCGGGCCGTCAGGCCCGTGGTGGTGGCTGTGCTCGGGGTGGCCCCGTCCGCTCAGTTCGAAGATCGCGAATCCTAGGCCGGTGGCCATCAGCAGGCAGCCAATGATCGTGTCCTGCGCGCTCTGCACCGCTGAGCGAAACTGGAGGCCCACGACGATGATCACACCGCCCAGCACGATCGAGACGAGCACGTGGGCCACGCCCGCCAAACCCGAGAGCCGTGCGACGCGGGCCAGCGGATAACGGCGAGTGCGGCCGACCACTGCCAGCGGTACCCAGTGGTCCGGCAGAATCGCGTGGCCGAAGCCGACGCCGGCGGCCGCCGCGAGCAGGGCAGGCGTGGCGGTGCTCACGTGGGCACCGCCCGCAGCTCGGAGACCGGGCGCAGGCTCGCCCGCAGGTGCTCGGTGTGAGCGACGGCCTCGGCCAGCAGAACGCCGACGTGGTCGTCGTGCAGGGAGTAGATCACGCTCTTGCCCCGGCGCGCGCCCACCACGAGCCGGAGATGGCGCAGCACGCGGAGCTGTTGTGAGACGGCCGACTGCTCCATCGCGACCTCGCGTGCCAGCTCGCCTACCGAGCACGCGCCCGCGCCGAGGCGGCTGAGGATTCGCACCCGGCTCGGCGTCGACAGAGCCTGCATCGTCTCGGCGACGACGCGGGCGGTGTCGCCGTCGAGATACTTCAGGTTCGGCTTGTGGTCACGGCTCACGCACTCATCTTATAATGAATACGTAGTCAGATGTTGGCGAGATAGCCCCAAGTGCAGCAAGACCGCAGATTGTGGCTCAGCCCGCGTGCGCAGGCCGCGCGAGCTGCTCGAGGAGGGTTTTCGTCAGCTGCTCTGCTGCGAGCGCCACGGGGGCCGACAGCGGTCGACCGGGCTCGAACTCCGTCGCCTCGATCCCGTAGACGATGACGCGCGCCGGCAGGCGGCCGAGCGCGCGTGCGAGCTCGATCGCGTCGGCGAGCCCGAGCCTGTGCGTCGAGACCCCAAACAGCTGCGCCGGCAGCGGTCCCTCGCTGGCGTCGAGGCGATGGAGTGTTCCTGGCTTGGCACCCGAGCAGACCGCGTCCACGATCCACACCGCCGGCGCCCCCTCGCAGGCTTCGATCAGCTCGATCGGCTCGCCCTCGTGTTCGACGACCTCCAAACCGGCCGGTTGCCGCGCACCCACCGCCGCCGCCACGACAAGCCCGACCGCGTCGTCGCCACGCCAGCGGTTGCCGATGCCGATCAGTCTCAGACGCGCTCGATGTCCAGCTTCAGGAAGTGCGTCGCGCAGGATATGCAGGGGTCGTAGTTGCGGATCGTCTGCTCGCAGCGCACGCTCAGCTCGGCGTCGGGCAACTCGAGCGAGCGTTCCACGACGCCGCGCAGGTCGGCCTCGATGGCGGTCTGGTTCTGCGAGGTCGGGGGCACGATGACGGCATCGAGGATCGTTCCGCTCTCGTCGATCTCGTAGCGGTGGTAGAGCAGTCCGCGCGGTGCTTCGCTGACGCCGTGCCCGACACCGGCACGTGGCGTCACCTCGATCGCCGGGGCGTCCGGCTCCTCATAGGCCGCGATCAGCGCGAGCGCCTCGTCAACCGCGTGCACCAGTTCGACCGAACGCACGACGATGCTGCGGAACGGGTTGTGCTCGGGGGAGCGCAGGCCGACGCCGGCCGCCGCCTCGCGGGCCAGTGGAGTCAGCTCGTCGTAGCTGGTCGCGAAGCGGGCAAGCGGCCCGACGACGTAGGTGCTGCCGTCCGTGCGCTGCGAGTGCAGTGCGTTTGACCACGGGACGTGTGACTCGACGAAATGCTTCATGTAATCGGCTGGGGCGATATCGAGGCCGCCATCCGAGACCACGCGTCCGCGGTCGATCGGGTATTCCCCCGGCCGCGCAAGCGCGACCAGTTCGAAGTCCTGTTCGTAGTCGGGGAAGTCGAGGGTCGCGGTCAGCGTCACGGCGCCGAGCGCGATCTCGCGCGCGCGCTCGAGGCCCTCGACGAGCGTGGCCAGCTCGGCCTTGCGCGGCACGCGGTGAAGGCCTCCGACGCGCAGGTTGATCGGATGCACCTCACGTCCGCCGACGACGCGCATCACCTCGTTGCCGGCCTTCTTCAGTTTCAGGGCGTCGGCGACGAGCGCCGGGTGGTCGCGCGCCATCTCGACGGCGCCCGCGTAGCCGAGGAAATCTGGCGCGTGGAGCATAAAGATGTGCAGCGCGTGACTTTCGATCCACTCGCCGCA
>PMKB01000027.1 GCA_003157595.1 Solirubrobacterales bacterium | reverse complement strand
CTGGCGATCGTGCGCCAGGTCGCCGAGCTGCACGGCGGCAGCGTCAGCGTCGACGCCGCTCCGGGGGGCGGGACGGTGGTCCGCCTGCACCTGCCGATCTCCTCCTGGGGGGCGTAGCAGCGCCCACCCCCGGCGTGCCGGCTCAGGCCGTCCGNNCGACTTCGATCGTGAGGCGCGTCGACTGCGGCTCATCCCAGGGGAACCTCTCGTCCGGCAGATCCCACCAGCGCGATACCTCCGCGGTCGCATGGATGCGCCGGAGCTCGGCCTCATCGCCGGGCGCCAGAGGACGCAGGACCATCGTCTCGCCCGCCCGCTCTGCTGGGGTCTGGTCCGCCTTTGCGCCGTCGGTTGCCGCATCCGGCGCGGACATGCCGGAAGGGTCCCACACAGCGACCGTCGACGCCGGCGCAGGCCCGGGAGGGCCGGAGCCCATTAGTACTCGACCACGACCTGTGGGCTACCGCGGTAGGCGGCGAGCATGAGCGGACTTGAGAGCATGAAGTCGGCTGAGGCGCGGTTGCAAGCGATCGGGATGTCGTAGAGCACCGCGATCCGCAGCAGCGCCTTGACGTCNNGATGCGGCCCTCGGCGATCGCCGCCCCGACCTGCTGGTCGCCCCCAAGCGGTCCGCTGAGGTAGAGGTTGACCGGCAGCTCGAGCTCGTCGGCGAGCAGCTGGCCGGTGGTGCCGGTGGCGAACAGCTCATGCTTGGACAGCGTGGTGCGGTTGTATCGCGCCCATTCGAGCAGATCCGCCTTGCGGTGATCGTGCGCGATCAGCGCAATGTGCTTGTTGGTACCCATCGAGGTCGTCTCCGGCATCGCGCTCGATTGTCGCAGGCGACTCGCGCCGGCCCTTTCGACCCTGGGACAAAGGTACGCCGAGTGTGTGCGACAGCACGCGCCGGAGCGGCACCCGCGCGATCGCCGCTAGGGGGCCACGTGGACCGACCGCGGGCGGCTGGCGGTGGGCCGATACGGGTAGCCCGGAACACCGCTCGCGGGGATCGCGATGCGGAAGGTGTAGGTGATCGACTGTGTCGTGCGCTCGAAGGTGTAGCGGTAGCTGAACCGCCCGTCGCCGGGGCGGGCGCGCACCAGCGTGTAGATCATCCAACGGCTCCCTTCGAGGTACTCGAGCTCCAGCGGCAGGCCGCCGTGGGGCTCATCGCCGCCGGAGACCCGGCCGCTGAAGGTGATCGTATGGCCGTTGGAGGTGCTGGCCGGGGAGATGCGAAGCGAGATCGACGGTGTGACCAGCACGGACGCGTTTGCGCTCGCCGACGCCTTCGCGTCGCCGGGGAACTCGCGGTAGCTCACCGTGATGCGCCGCGAGCTGCCGGGGCCGACGAGGTAGGCGAACGACCCGTCGGCGCCCGTGCGGACGCTGGCGAGGTGTGCGGGGGTCGCGCCGGCCGCCGGAGCTATCGCGACCTCGACGGCCGCGTTCTTGATCGGCACACCGGCGCACCGCAGTGAGCCGCGCAGCGTGACCGAGCGTCCAAGCGCGACCGTCACGCTCGCGTGCCCGTCGATGGTCGCGCGCAGGCGCACGTGGCCGCACGCGCCGCTCCCGTTGGGGACCTGCGTAGTCGCCGCCGCGGCAGGTGGCGCCGCGGCCGCCGGCGAGCCGCCCGGCGCGGAGACGGTCGAGCCGCTAGCGTCGGCGATCACACGCGAGGGCTCGCTCGCCGCCTCGCTCGTGCCGCCCGGACCGGCGGCGCTGACGAGCACGCGGACGCGCAAATAGTCGTCGGCGCCTGCGAGCTTGTAGCTCGCCCCAGCCGCCCCCGCGATCGGATTGCACCCGAGCCCGGCTGAGTCGCAGCGCTCCCACTGGAAGGCGTAGCTCAGCGGGCCGCCCGACCACTGGCCGGGCTGCGCGCTGAGCACGTCGCCCACGCGCGTGGTGCCGCTGATCGATGGCAGGCTGCCGTAGTCGAGCGTGGGGCCCTCGGGTTGGCTGGCGTAGCCGTTGGCGTCCAGAACGACGCCCGAGTGCGTCGAGAGCGCGCTCGTCGAGCCGTCGGCATCGGTCGCGGTGACCGACACCGCCAGCTGGCGATAGTCGTCCGCCGCCGTGACCGAGTAGGCCGGCGCCGTGGCGTCCGGTATCGCGGCGCAGTTGCTCCCGGTCGCATCGCAGCGCTCCCACTGGTAGGCGTAGGCGGTCGGCGACGGTGACCAGCTGCCGGTTCCGGCCACCAGCGACTGCCCCTGCTGGGCGTCGCCGAAAACCTGTGGGATCCCACCCTGCGGCGCGTTGTCGGTGTCGATCGTTCCGCTCCACACCGTTGCGGAGTTGCCGGCGGCGTCGGACACGGTCACCACCACACCGTGCGCTCCGTCGCGCAGCGCGCTCGTGTCGAGTTCGAGCGTGCCGCTGCCTGTCAGCACGCAGGGAACCGCCCAGTCGAAGCGCAGCACCCCGGTCTGCTCGCCCGTTGAACCGGGACCGTCGATCGGCGTGCAGCGGCCGGCGTCGGCGTCGATCGGCTTACTGGCGAGCGTCACGCCATCCACGGCGAGGGCCTCCGAGTAGAGCCCCGAGCCGGTGTCGGCGGCGTCGAAGGAGATGCCGGCGACGCCGGCGAGGACGCCCGACTCGACCAGGCTGCCGCTGACGTTCTCTGCGGTCGGCGCGGTGTCGTCCTCGAGCGTCACGACCATCGCATAGAGGTGGTTGCTCGCGATGCAAGGATCGCCGTTCAGTTCGGGACAGACTGCCCCTCCGCCGGCCGCGCAGCTCTCCCCGCCGCCGCAGTCCGCCGCTCCCTCAATCGCCGCCACGTTCGTCAGGCCATTGAAGTCGAGCAGGTTCGCGGAGGCGAACTCGCTGAGCGGCCCGGTGCCGCTGGAGGAGCAGCCGAAGGCCTGCGTGCAAGCGTCGAGCACGCTCGCCGCTCCGCCCGGGGAGATCGCGTCGAGCACGTCGATCGGCGCCTGGAACGGCGCGAACGGTCCGGCGGAGAATGCGCGGTAGACCTGTGCAGCCATGATCGTCGTGCCCGCCGGCGCCTGGAACTCCCAGGCGGCGAAATCGCTCGTGGAGTGCGGCGCGACGCCGTCGAGAGCGGCATAGACATAGCCCGACGCGTCGCATCCGTGAGCGACGCCCGCCAACACGAACGAGCCGCTGGCCGGGAAGGAAACGCCATCGGTCGGCGCCGTCCAGCCGCTGGCAGGATCGTGGCAGATCGCCACCTCGTAGGTGCCGGCCCGCGCGACCGACACGTTCAGCGCGCACGCGAAAGCGAGCACCAGACCCATCCTTGAGATCGCGCGTCCAGCCTTGAACATCGCCTGCTCCGTCGTCGACCATCGCCATCACCGTTCACTGGCCTGATCCGACAGGCTCGCGTCCGGCGGGACGGCGGGGCGAAAGTATCTGGCATTCGTGCCCGAGCCGACAGCGGCGCCGGCGCAATTCCTCGCAAATTGCGGGTGTTCAGCGAGGCTGCGTGTCGGCGGCCGCGGCGGCCGGGCGCCACGACGAGGGCCGTTACGGCTTGCCCAGCTCAAGCACCGCGAGGAACGCCTCCTGGGGCACCTCGATGCGCCCCACCCGCTTCATCCGCTTCTTGCCCTCCTNNGCCTGGATCGGCACGTCGTACTGCTGGCGCGGGATCTTCGTGCGCAGCCGCTCGGTCAGCATCTTCCCCAGCTCATAGGCCTTGTCGCGGTGGACGATCATCGACAGCGCGTCGACCGTGTCGCCGCCGAGCAGC
>PMKB01000283.1 GCA_003157595.1 Solirubrobacterales bacterium | reverse complement strand
GGTCGGCTCGTCCAGCACGAGCAGGTCCGGGTCGCTGACCAGGGCGACCGCGAAGCGGACGCGCTGCGTCTGTCCGCCTGAGAGCTTCTGCGTGCGCCGGGGCGCCGCCTCCTCCAACCCCGCCAGCGTGATCACTTCCTCCACATCCATCGGGTGGCGGTACAGCGCCGCAACCATCGTGATCAGCTCCCGCACCGACAGGTCGCGGATCAGCGCCCCGGTCTGCAGCATCGCCCCGACCCCGCCGGCAGCGACCGCCTCGCTGGGAGAGCGGCCGAACAGCGACACCGACCCGCTGTCGGGTCGCGTCAGGCCGAGCATCATGTCGATCGTCGTCGACTTTCCCGCCCCGTTGGGGCCGAGCAGCGCGACGGTTTCGCCGGCTGCGATCGAGACATCGATACCGCGCACCGCCGCCACCGGGCCCTGTGGTCCGCGAAACGACTTGACAAGGCCTTCTAGCTGGATCTCGGCGCTCATCGAGCGCTGAGCGTACCCGCTGGCCGGCGCGCCGATCGCCTCCTGACCCCCGCGCGGGCCCGGCGCCACCTCCGGCCCTCGCTCGCGCGGCCCTAGGACTCCCGCTGCTCCGCGCGCAGCCACGCGCAGCCGGCGGAGAGGTCTTCGACCCCCATCGCCGCGGCGACATTCAGCCACATCCCGTGGCGGAAGAACTCATCGACCAGCTCCGGGTCCGCTGCCGACAGCTGCTCGACGTGGGCGACGAGCTGCGCGTAACGCGTGCGGACCCGGTCGCGGATGTCTTCGTCGGCGCAGGCCGCGTAGGCCTGGTGCTGGAGCAGCAGATAGTCGCGGTGCGAGTGCAGCAGCTCGATGTACGACAGGCCCATCAGCGCCAGGACGTCGATGTCCGCCGGCGCGGTCGCGGGGTCGAAGCCGGCGGCTGCGGCGGTGAACGTGTCGGTCACCAGCTCGAACGCGCGCTCGACGGCGGCGAGGAACAGCTCGCGCTTGCTCGCGAACAGGCTGAACACATAGGGCTGCGCAACGCCGACGCGCCGGGCGATGCGGTCGACCGGAGTGCCGTGCAGCCCGCCGATCGCGAACTCGTGCACCGCCGCGTCGATCAGCGCGTCGCGGCGCTGCGCGGCGGGGACGCGCTGACGGTGAGCGCCCGTTGCGTTGATCGAGGTCGTCGTCATCGTGCAGGCGATGCTACGCGCCGCTCAGGCGGTCCCGCCGAGCAGTTCGCCGGTGCGCGCCGCCGCATCCGACGCGGCGGCTTCGGCGGCGCCGTGCGCGGCCGCCGTGGCCCGCGTGCTGAACGGGAAGGCCGCGGCGATCAGCGCGCCGGCGCCGAGCACCGCCGTCCCGACCCACAGCGCGGGAACCAGGCCGTTGACGAAGTCCTGCGCGCCCGCGTAGCCGCCGTGGCTCGAGAACACGGTCGCGAGCACGGACACGCCGAGCACGCCGCCCAGCTCGCGGATCGCGTTGGTGGCCCCGGACGCCTGGCCGGCCTGGTCGGTGCGGACCGAGGACAGCACGGCGTTGGCGGCCGGCGCGAACACCAGCGCCATGCCGCTGCCGGCGAGGATGAACGGGCCGATCGCGCTGGCGTAGGTCTCGTGGATCCCGGCCAGGGCCGCGAGCCAGCCGAGCGCGATCGCCTGCAGCGCGAGCCCCGCAACCATGAACAGGCGGCTGCCCCAGCGCTCCGAGAAGAACCCGGCCAGCGGCGAGACGATCATCGTCGCCCCGGTCCAGACGAGCAGCTTCAGGCCGGCCTGGAACGGCGTGTTGTGCAGCACGTTCTGGAGGAACTGGCTGAGGAAGAAGATCGAGCCGAACATCCCGAAGTACATCGCCAGCGAGACGACGTTCGTCACCGTGAACCCGCGGCTGGCGAAGAAGTCCAGCGGCAGCATCGGCTCGCTGGTGTGCAGCTCGTAGCGCACGAAGGCCGCCACGAGCAGCGCACCGGCGGCGAGCGAGACGATGATCTCGGGGTTGGTCCAGCCCTGCGACTGAACGCGCACGAGTCCGTAGACGATGCCGAACAGCCCGGCCCCGCTGAGCGCCAGACCGCGCAGGTCGAGCCGGCGTGCCGAGCCCCGACTCTCGCCGAGGCGCGCAGCGGCGAGCGGCACGACGACGAGGCCGATCGGCACGTTGATCCAGAAGATCCAGTGCCACGAGCTGATCTGGATCACGCCGCCGCCGACCAGCGGCCCGAGCGCGACGGCGATGCCGCTGATCCCCGACCAGACGCCGAGCGCCATGCCGCGCCGCTCGGGCGGGAAGGCGTCGGCGAGCAGCGTCAGGGTGAGCGGCGTGACGATCGCCGCGCCGATCCCCTGCGTCGCGCGCGCGGCGATCAGCAGGCCGATCGTCGGCGCGAGTGCGGCGGCCGCCGATGAGGCGGTGAAGACGGTCAGTCCGGCGATGAACATCCGCTTGCGGCCGAAGCGGTCGCCGAGCGCCGCGCCTGTCAGCAGCAGCACCGCGTATGCCAGCACGTAGGCGTTGACCGTCCACTCGAGCGTCTGGATCGAAGCCCCCAGGTCGCGGTGGATGCTCGGCAGCGCGATGCTGACGACGAGGTTGTCGAGGACCACCATGAACAGCCCGACGGAGACGAGCCCGAGGGTCCAGCCCCTGCGGTGGTGATCCGTTGCCTGCGCCATCGCCCGATCCCCTCTTAGTGAGTGCTAACTACGATGAGCTTAGCAGCAACTAATAACCTGTCAAGGGACGCGCTCCGCGCGTCAGGGGACCGCGCTGGATCTGCCCACGCCCCCTCCTGCACGGGCGGCGCCGGACAGCAGCCGGATAGGCTGTATTCGATCGACCATCAACCCCTAACAGCAGAAGCGAGGAGCGCCAGATGAGCGTCGACGGGACTTGGCAGATCACTGTGCAGACGCCGATGGGAGCACAGGCTTCGACGGTCGAGCTGGTGAGCGACGGCAGCGCTCTCACCGGCACCCAGAGCGGCAACGAAGGGACCAGCGCGATCTACGACGGCAGCGTCGACGGCGACACGGCGACCTGGAAGGTCGACATCACCCGGCCGATGGCGCTGACGGTCACCTTCACCGCCACCGTCGACGGCGACTCGATCTCCGGCACCGCCAAGGCCGGCATGTTCCCCAAGTCGACGTTCGCCGGCTCGCGCGCCTGAACGACGGCCACTCCACCGGCAGCCCGGAGCGCTCTCAGCGGCTGGCCGGCGGCGGTGGCGCAGCGCCGCCGCCCGGTGGCGCTGGGATCGTTGCGAGCGCCGGCGCGTCGTCCGGCCAGATCAGCAGCACGCTGCAGGGGGTGTGGTCCACGACGAAGCGAGCCGGCGGACCGAGGCTGCGCGGGCCGAGGCGCTCGCGCTCGCCGTCGCGCGCGAGGACCAGCAGGTCCATGCCCTCGGCGGCCGCGACCACCTCGCGCTCGATTCGCCCTCGACGCGCCTCGAGCTTCGCCGGCCGTCCGAGGCTGCTCAGGGCTTCGGCCAGCAGTTCCTGGGCGGCCTGCGCGGAGATCGCCGGCAGCGGATCGACACCCGCGCGGGGAGCGCCGTGAGGTCGGCCGAGCAGCGCATGACGCGCCGCGCTCACGACGCCCTCGGCCTCGGCGTCGGCCACATGCAGCAGCGTGACGTCGGCGTCCGCGGGCAGGTGTGCGGCGGCCTCGGCGACGGTGGCCTGCCAAGTGTCTTCGACGATCCAGATGAGTGCGCGCATTTCAGATCACACCTGCAGGCACAACCATAGAAGCACCGTGGCGGTGACGAGTGCCGCTGGCACCGTGAGCGCGCCGAGCCGGACGAAGACGCCGAGCTGGACGTCGGAATCCTCGGCGCGCAGGGCTCTCCGCCACAGCAGCGTGGCGAGCGAGCCGGCGTAGGTGAGGTTCGGGCCGATGTTCACACCGATCAGCATCGCGAGAACAGCACCGGGCCCGCCGGCGACCGCGACCGGGATCAGTATCAGCGTCGCCGGGAGATTGTTGACCAGGTTCGCGAGAACCGCGCTCAGCGCGGCGATCGCCAGCAGGTCGGGCAGCGACGTGCCGACCGGCAGCACGTCGCGCACGCCGGAAGCCAGGCCGTTGGCGCTGGCGGTCGCCACGACCACACCGAGTCCGAGGATGAACACCAGGAAGCCCGGCTCGATCGTGCGCACGAGCGCCACGGGATTCGCGCTCCGCGACGCGAGCGCCGGGCCGTTGAGCGCCACGGCGCCCGCGATCGCGACCCAAACCGGCGCGATCCCCAGGACCGAGCTGAGCGCGAAGCCCGCCAGCGTGAGTGCGAGCACCGCGAGCGCGAAGCGCGGTAGCCGGGGCCGTGCCGGCTGCGCGGAGGACCGCCGGGGACGTCCGAGATCGGCGGCGAAGAAGCGCCGCAGGACGATCCACTCAACCAGCACCACGCCGAGCGTCGGCAATGCCATCAGCGCGGCGAAGCGCGCAAACGACAGCCGGCTGGCGTGGAAGGCCAGCAGGTTCGTCAGGTTTGAGACCGGCAGCAGCAGCGAGGCCGAGTTCGCCAGGTGAGCGCACGCATAGACGTGCGGGCGCGGTCTCGTGCGCATCCGCGTCGCTGTCGCGAACACGATCGGCGTGAGCAGGATGATCGTGGCGTCCAGGCTCAGCAGCGCGGTGACGGCCGCCGCGACGAGCACCACGAACGCCAGCAAGCGCCGCGGGCTGCCCCGTGAACCGCGCGCCATTACTGCGCCCAGCGCTTCGAACAGTCCTTCGCGGCGGGCACCTTCGGCGATCAGCAGCAGCGCGGCCAGGAACCCAACCGTCGGCGCCAGCGTGCGCAGCGCGTCTCCCGCCCGATCCAGTCCGATCGCACCGACCGCCACAAGCGCCACCGCGCCACCGCCGGCAGCCACCGCTTCGGACATATAGCGAGCCCGCGACACGGCAGCCGCGAGCGTCGCCGCCAGGATCACCAGTGCGGCGGCCAGCGCCAGGCCATCAGACACGCGGGCAGCTCCCCGTTTCGGTCGCGTTGCGGGGTCCCGCCGCGAGGGGGCCCGGCGCTGAGTCGGCGGTCCTCACCAGGACAGCAAATCAGGCGTGCCGCGCACGCGCCACGCCCACGCGCGCAACGGCCGGCGCACAGGCGCGGACGCAGGCGCAACGACCGGCACATACAAGCCGGGCGTCTGCCACTTCCGCTGGCGCGCGCGCCACCGGCGTGGCAGAGTGCGCACATGACCTTCGACCCCGGCGGCGTTCAGATCGAGGAGGTCGCGTCCTGCTCGGCGGAGATCGTGGCGGCCGTCGGAGGTCTGGTCGGCCAGCTCTCCTCCTCCGCGCCCGCCCCGAGCGCGGCGCAGCTCGACGCGCTCGTGGCCTCGACCGCAACACGACTGCTGCTCGCACGCGACGCCGAAGGACGCGTCGTCGGCATGCTGACGCTCGCGCTGTTCCCCATCCCGACCGGCGTGCGGGCGTGGATCGAGGACGTCGTGGTCGATCGGGAAGCACGCGGCCGGGGGATCGGCGCGCGGCTCACACAGGAGGCGCTGGCGCTGGCACAGGCCGACGGCGCGCGCACCGTCGATCTCACCTCGCGCCCGAGTCGCGAAGAGGCCAACCGGCTGTACGCGCGGCTCGGCTTTCACCAGCGCGAGACCAACGTGTACCGCCACGACTCGGGCTCGACGTCTTGAGCGCCCACTTCCAGCGCACGATCGACATCGCGCAGGACGGGCGCATCGGGCGAGCCCGTCAGCTCGGGACGCGTACCGGTCCGGGAGGGCTTCGCGGATGAAGGTCGAGGGAGCGCCGTTCATCGTCACCGGCGCCGCATCCGGGCTCGGCGCCGCAACCGCGCTGACGCTCGCCGGCGCGGGTGCGCGCGTGCTGCTGGCCGACCGCGACGCTGAGCGCGGCGAGGCACTCGCAGCGACGCTCGGCGCGCACGGCGCCTTCTGCCGGACCGACGTGACCTCCGAAGCCGACGCGGCCCGGGCGGTCCAGACGGCGCAAGACCGCTTCGGTGGGCTGCGCGGCCTCGTCAACTGCGCCGGCGTCGCGGTGTCCGAGCGTGTGCTGGGCCGCGGCGGCGTGCACGAGCTGGAGACCTTCATGCGCGTGCTGCGCGTGAACCTGGGTGGCAGCTTCAACATGACGCGCCTCGCGGCGGCGGCGATGGCGCAGGGCGAGCCCGACACGGGAGGCGAGCGCGGCGTCGTCGTGTGCACGGCATCGGTGGCCGCGTTCGACGGCCAGATCGGCCAGGCCGCGTACGCTGCGTCCAAGGGCGGCGTGGCGGCGATGACGCTGCCGCTCGCACGCGAGCTTGCCGGCCAGGGCATCCGCGTCGTTTCGATCGCGCCGGGGATCTTCGACACACCGATGCTGGCGGGGATGCGCCCCCAGGTGCGCGAGTCGCTGGGCGCCGCGGTGCCGTTCCCGCCGCGTCTCGGGCGCCCTGAGGAGTACGCCGCGCTGGTTGTTCACATCGTGGAGAACGCGATGATCAACGGGGAGACGATCCGGCTCGACGGCGCGCTGCGGATGGCGCC
>PMKB01000100.1 GCA_003157595.1 Solirubrobacterales bacterium | reverse complement strand
GAGCACGTCGAGCACGCCTACGCGCTGACCGGCCATGGGATGCAGGGCGCCACGGTCGAGCAGGTGACCGTCGTTGCGAGCCCCCACGACCTCTCGCGCGGCTGGTCCTACACCGCGCTTTCTCGCGCCCGCGGTGACACCCGGCTCCTCGTGCGCGACAGCGAAGCCGGTGCGGCTGGGCGCGAGGAATACGCGCCGGCAACGCGGCTGTCGACGTCGCCGCACCGCGAGGTGCTCGCGCGCGTAGCGCGACAGATGCTTGCCCGTGACGACGAAGACCTCGCGATCGATCAGCTCACCGTCGCAGGACGATTCGACGACTCGCAGCTGACCCACCCGGCGGTCGAACCACTGCAGGAACAGCAAGCAGGTCGCGCCGAATCCCTGATCGTGGCGCCTGTCAGCGGAACGCTCGGCGAACTGCGGCAGCAACTCGAGCGGCTCCGCGCGCAGCTCACCGCACTTCCCACTGTTGAACTCGGGAAGCTCGACGCGCTCGACGCGCGAACACGCGACTTGACCGAACGCCGCGACGCACTGCACCACGACCTCGACCGGCTCCCCGAGCCCCGCGAGCGCCGCTTCGGCCGAACCGACGATCCTCACCTCGTCGATCGCACCCGGCTCTCCTCGGCGCTCGCCGGCGCCGAGGACCAACTCGAACGTACGATCACAGAGCGCGCGGCGCTCGCCCGCGAGCTCGGCGATCCCGCCGCGATCCACGAGGAACGCGACGGCCTCACCAGCGCGATCGACACGCTCGCCCGCCAGCACACCGAGCTGCGCAACGAGCTCGCCGAACGCGAAGTCGAGCGCCGCCCGCACTGGGCGCGCGACGCGCTCGGCGAACGACCCGACCGCAGCAGCGACGCAGAGCGCTGGGACCGCGCGGCACGAACGCTCGCGCGGTACCGGATCGAGTACGAGATCTCCGCTACCGGGGACCCGCTCGGTGACCGGCCCGCCGTTGCCGAACAGCGCCACGACTACGAGCGTGCCGAGCGTGCGCGCGAACAACTCGTGCAAGAACTCGAACGCGAGAGACCCGGAAGCGAGCTGGGCATCGACCGGTGACCGCGGCGGCGAGATCGCTAGATCACCAGATCATGCGGGTTGCAGTCAATTCGAAGGACGGATCGCGGGCAACCGCGCGACGGGTACCTGACCAAGCGCGGAGCGCAACTCGCACTCGACGAGATCGTCATCGAGGAACGTCGTCGCGTCCCCGGATCAGCGCTGAGGGCGAGCGTGCCGGTGACCTTCGAAGAAGCGGCTGCGGAATGGTTGCGCTACATGCGAGAGGACCGCGCGCGGCGTGCCTCGACGGTGCGCGACTACGAACGGGTCCTGCGCAACATCCTGCTGCCGGTCTTCGGAGGCGTTGCGATCGAGGCCGTGACGGCGCGGGATATCGCTCGATTCCGCGCCGCGCTGGTAGCCGAGCGGCGTCTTCGGCCGCGGACGATCAACAAGTACCTGGCGCAACTGCACTCGATCTTTGGGCGCGCGCAACGAACCCATGGCCTGTCGGGGAACCCAGGCGCCGGCGCCGAGCGTCAGCCGGTGCGCGGATCCGGCGACGTCGACGTGCTCTCAGTCGAGGAGATCGGCCAACTCGACGACGCATGCCGGGACGGCGATTCTCGAAGTTGAGAGGGGGCTGTGGACATTCGTGGGCAGCTTCTAGGGGTCATGAACGCGTACATGCCTTTGGCAGCGGACGCGGAATTCCCTGCGACCACAGTCCAGTGTCTGCTCCGAGTACTAGCCCGCTTGATCAGATTCGCCAGCTTGCAGAACTCGGCGACGCCGGCGTTCTAACCGAAGGCGAATTCGGGACCAAGAAGGCCGAGTTGCTCGGCCGACTGTGACGCGCGCGATTCGCAGTCTCGCCGCTTTGGACGGCGGTGCGAGCCACCTTGACCCCGCACATGTCTGTCGGGTCCGGCTGAGGCGCGCTTCGCAGTCTCCGCTCACAGAGGCGCCGCGTCGAGGATTGGCGCGACAGCCGCTGTGGGGTCAGGCTAGCTCATGCCGCTTTGGGGCGACGGTAGCGCGTCTACTGCGAAGATCTCAACCATGCCCAGCCGCGCTGAGAAGAGAAAATCTGTCTCAACAGAACTTCTGTGCAGGGGCGAACGAAGGATGCAGATCTCCTTCCACGTCCCTTGGCGCGCGGCGAGGCACCTCGCGTCGGGATAGACCGATCTGAACCGACGGATACTCACACCAGGTCCAATACCCCGGCTGGTACGCGCTGCAATCGACGTTGTTGAAATGGCCTCCACGCGGTGCCAATAGTCGAATTCGACTGCGCCATGCAGCTGGCCGCCATAGTTCCAGTTCGGCACCGTGACCGAGACCGGCTTGCCGAGGATGATGCTGACACGCGCTTGTGGGTCGCCCAGTTGGACGCCAGCAATCCCGCGCCCAACAACAATTCTTGTACCAGTGGCCCGCGCGGGCGCGGCCGAGCTGTGTGCGCTGCCTGTGAACGTCGCAAGGCAGCAAACCGCAGCACCAGCCAAGCCCGCCATCAATCGAGATTGTCGCTTGTGTTTCGTTATCACGGATTCCAAGCCGTAAGGTGTGGCCCAGCTGGGCAACTTTGCGCGGGCGGCTTATTGACGATATAGGCGAAGTTAGTCAGTACATCGGCGTGGCTCATACCGTCGTAGTCGCAGACCTGCGCTTGCCACGCGAATGGCTGATTCCAGATTCCCGCAAAGTAGGAACTCCATAGACCGCCAAACGTCGAATGGCCGACACAGAATGGAGTGGGAAGGCCGATAACTCTCTTCTGCTCGCTGCTACAGCCAGTCAGTACGATGAGGCGATTCTGAGAATTGGACTTGAGCCATCCAGCCAGGAGCGCGTTGATGTTGTAGTGGGCATCGCAAACGCTGAAATCGCCTCCATCGCCGGGATCGAAGAGAATGATGCGGTGGAACTGACCTTCGCGCAGCGAGCTTCCTGACGCATAGGCGGCGGCAAGAGCGTAGATTGGACCGAGTCGCCCGTCGCTCCAGCCGGCGAGGGTGCTGACGCTAATGGGAATATTCGCGGCTGCATCGTCTGAGCAAGTACCCGTAGCCCATTGGTCATAGGGCAGATTGAGGTCCGCGATCGGGTTGAGCCCAGCGCTGGGAGAGTTGTTGGGCGAGTAAAAGGCCGACGTGGGCCCAGATGACGTAGGGTTCCCACCGGATGGTGGAGTGCCGGCTGTCGGACTGCTCGGGCTGGCGCCGCCCGATGTTGCTGAGCCGGGGATGTTCGCCGCGCACGGTGAGTCGCCAGTCGGCCAAGCGTCGTTCGGTGCCTTGTCATCGATGAAGTGTTCGCTCACCCAGCCGCTGCCGACACTGCGCGACAGGTTCGTAACATAGCTCCAAGCCGTGTTGTTGTAGGGGCCAATTACGTCGCCGGACCCGGAACAAATCAGGCGCACTTGGTCGCCGTTGTACACGCCGACCCCGGGTGTTTGGGACGTATCGGCCCAGTGGGGCGAGTTGCGGAAGTAGATGCCGCCATCGGCATTGTCGATCGTGTAGACGAGGCTGGCCGGTGTGGGCGTGGCAGTAGATGTGGTCGTGGTAGTCGTCGTCGGTGGTGGTGTGCTGCAGGCGGGAACGCCGGGGGAGGGCTGGTTGATGGCTGCGCCGTCGTTGATGAAGTGCTCGTTGATCCAGCCGCTGCCGGTGCCGGAGCCGCCCACGTCGGTGGCCTGCTCCCACATGCTGTCCGTGGAACCAGGCACGTTCCCCGCCCCGCTCTGATAGCAGTGGACGGCGATGATGGTGTTTGGATAGAAGCCATTGCCGGCGACTGCTTCCGGCGTGTTCCAGTCTGGCGCGGAGCGCCAGTAGATGCCGCCCGACGCGTTCATGACCCCGAACGTCGGGTCGGCTAGCGCTGAAGAGCCCAAGAGCAACGCGGCAGCTCCAACGAGCAGAGCGCCGAACACAGACATTCGTGCCGTCCAACGCCTGCGAGTGCCCCTGACCGCCATCGCTGAATTCGCGCCTCCGCTGGGAGCACTGGACCCCTTGCCAGCCTGGGCTCAACCTTACATACATCGCGCGCGATCGTCCACGCGTTGAGAAGCTAAAACACGACACGGATTGCCCGACCGGGCTGAGTTGCCTCTCGTCGGGTCAATTTGTCGCGGTGTGGCCGGACACCGCGCACGGGCCAAACCGAAGAGAAGCTTCGTGCACCACGCCCGGCAGCACAGCGCCGGTGATCGGTTGGACCTGGCATTTGCGCCGCGCGCGAGTCGGGATCTCGCTCCGGCCCGGCAGGTCGGATGGTGGCGGAGCTTCGGGGCCAGCTCGCCTCAAGACCGCGCGGGACGTTAATGACTCCGCCGGCTCGGCTAGGCGGGCTTGACCGCATCAGCTCGAGGCGTTGAGGCATCTATGTCGGCCCGTGGGACCGATCGTATGGAGAGCGGGGTTGATGATGAACAGCCGAAGGCGGAGCGCTGTCAATTGCTGCCTCGCCAGGGGCGCGCGGCACGCGCGGGCGCAGCCCAGCTCTTGACACCGAGCGGGGCCGGAGGCTAATCAAGCTCGTGAACGGGAGAGATCAAGCGAGGGATCCGATCCGCGAGGCGCGGGCTTGACACCGCTGATCAGGCCGACGACGCAATGACCGAAGACGCGCGCGCTCTGATCTGCGAGCTACAGGATCGGTTGTGACAAGCGGCCAGGGCAACCAGCGCGTGTTCGACCATTGAGCGCGATCCGCCGTTATGCCGCTACACGCCGGCCCGTGTGATCTAACACTGGCCGCTAGCAGTGGCGGACGCGGCCGTGGTGGACTAGCATCGGTGAATGGCGGACCGTTGCCCCAGATGCAACGCGAAGGGGTACGTTTCGGGGGCATCGCCCTGCGGCGCGTGTGGCTGGCAGGATCCCCTGCTCGAGCCGTGGGTTCCGGCCGGCTGGTATCCGGATCCCGCCGATGCAGGTCGTGCCCGCTATTGGGGAGGCCGGGCCTGGACAGGCAAGCCGCGCGAAGACGTGAAGCCAAGGGAGATACCGACGGAGGCGCCACCGGTCCCTGCTAGCGCCATTGTCGCTCGAGACACCGTCGCCGTCCTTGAGCGATGCGCGGTGCTTGGCGGGTACGGTCTCGGAGCTCGCGCCGGCACGAAAGTCGACATGAGGTTTCGCACGGCCTCGCTCGACTTGCTCTCGAGCGAGGGGGTGCTGATCTGTACCGTGCCGTATGGAGACATTGCCTCGTTTGAGATAGGCGGCCCGGGAGCGCATCGAAAGGGAGGCGGCTTCATCGGTGGTGGCTTCGGAGCCCAGGGCGCTACTGAGGGGATGCTGATTGCGTCTGCGTTGAACCTACTCACGACGCGCACGAAGGTGGACACGGTTATTTGCCTTCAAACCGCGTCTAGCGAGCTCTTCTTGCACACGACTGCGGACACGCCCGACGCAATCCGCATTCGGCTCTCGCGTGTCTTCAGTGCAATACGGGAGCGGCGAGGAGCGGCGCAAGCCGCTGCCACGTCGTCGACCAGCCCTGACGATCCAATCGAACAACTCGAGCGCCTGATCAAGCTTCGGGATGCCGGGGGCCTGAGCGACGAGGAGTTCGAGGCCGCTCGTGCACCACTCGTGGCCCGCCTGACCCAAGCCCGCGCGGAGTAGAGCGCAGGCGGTGTCGGAACGGTTCGCTACGGTACGACGGTGTCTGTCGTGGCTCCACTCGATGCAAGCTTCGGTACCCGTTCGGTACCCACTGGCCTCTCCGAGCGGTCGATCGAGACCCAATGACCCTCATTTTCCAGGCTTTTTCGTCATGCCGGAAGAGGGACTCGAACCGCCGACACGCGGATTATGATCACGCGTCGGTCGTGCGCCGGTGTGTCTTGCAGGGCTGACGCGCCGATCAAACGACCGATGCCGCCGCCGAGGGCCACGAGATCGGGGTAGGCACTGCGACTCGCGCGGGTATCGGGCGCGCCGGGGTTGACCGACGCCGCTCAGTGTCGACCTGCGTCGGGCGGCGATTAGCGACAGAGTGCGCCACAGTTGTGCCACAGTCGAGCTCGGATTCCCAGCGGCTTTGAGCGGTTGCCCAGCGGTTGAAACGCCGGACAATGGGCGAAATAGCCCGCCGCTACGGCTCCCCAGGCGGGTTCGAATCCCGGTAGCGGTATTGGTTTCGCCCAGTAACGGCGGGCTTTTCGCCGCGACTTGCGGCGGGTGCGCCACAGTGCGCCACAGTCGGGCCGGCGAAGCCCGCGCTCAGGCGGCTGCCGCGTCGCGCTCAGGCGTGGGACACGGGCGGCGACGAGCGGACGGCCCGGCCGTCGGCGAGAGTGTTGCTAACACGC
>PMKB01000169.1 GCA_003157595.1 Solirubrobacterales bacterium | reverse complement strand
ACTCGTACTCGACCAGGTCGCCCACCTCGACGCCCGGCAGCGACATGCCCTCCTTGCCGCCGATGGCCTCGGGCTCGAGCACCCGGCCGTCGGCCTTCAGGGTGCGCAGGGAGAGGATCTCCGCGCCCGCGGGCAGGTGCACCTCGGCGAGGCTGGAGACGCCCTCCTGGTCGAGCACCTTGGCGAGCACGTGCGTGCGCTCGGTGAACGAGCCGTCGGGGTGCGCCTCGACCGCGGAGGCGTCGAGGACGTAGACGCCGGAGGTGCGGGCGTGCTCGGTGCCGTGTTTCTCCTCCCAGCGCTTGAGCAGCGGCGCGGGATCCGCCTTGAGCTCGTCCAGGATCTCCCGGCCGTCCTGGACCGCGAGCNNGCGGCCTCCCGCTCGGCGCGGGCGGCCTTGGCGTCGCCCGCGCGCTCCAGCGCCTCGGCGCGCTTCTTGTGGAACAGGGCGTTGCGCGGCCAGGACTTCTCGAGCCGCTCGAGCATCGCCGCGGCCTCCTGTGGCCGGCCCAGGTCGGCGGCGAGCTGGGCGGCGCTCTGCAGGCCGCTCGGCTCGAGCGGGGTGACCTCGACCATCTTCTGGACGCGGGCGAGCGCCCCGGCGAGGTCCCCGCGCAGCCGCAGGTGGTCGGCGAAGCGGGCGTCGTGGCCCGGGCAGCGGCCGAGCTCCTTGACGAGGGCGTCGGTGAGCGCCACCGCGTCGAGGCGGCGCGCCTGGTCGTAGCGCAGCTCCAGCGCGTCGCACAGGCCGGGCTCGACGGCGAGGGCGCGCTGGGCGGCGCCGTCGGCGGCCGCGTCGGCGCCGCGGGCCTGGGCGAGCTTCATCTCGGTCAGGAGCACCCGCCAGGACTGCGGCGCGGCCGCCGCGCGGGCCTTCTCCAGGAGGTCGGTTGCCTCGTCGAAGCGGTTCTCGCCGCGGGCGTGCACCGACAGGCGCTGCAGCGCCGAGGCCTCGCCGGGATCGAGCTTGAGCGCGTCCTCGAGATCGCGGTGCGCCCGGCCCCGGGCGATGCGCGTGGACACCGAGCGGCTGACGAGCAGCGCCTCGGCGCGCAGGACCAGGAGCGGGGAAGAGCCCTGCTTCTGCGCCAGCGGGTCGGCCAGGGCGAAGGAGCCCTCCTCGTCGCGCTCCTGGGCGCTCCTGGCGGCGACGAAGGCGGCGAGCGCGATCACGCCGGCGATCGCGAGCCAGAGCGCGGATCGCCAGCGCCCGCTCGGGGCGCAGACGCGGGAGGCGCCGGCCGCGATCAGCGGCCCAAGGACGATCCCGCCGGTGTACTTGGTCGCGGCCGCCAGCCCCAACCCGAGCCCGGCGACGGCGAAGTCCCGCTTGCGCCCATAGCGCGCGATTCCGGCACAGCCCCAAAGCGACAGGCAGACGGGGGCGAGTGTCGGCGAGTCGTTCAGCGCGAGCTTGCCGTAGAACACCGGCAGGAACGCGACTGCCATCACCGCAGCGGCGAGCAGCCCGGCGCGGCGGTCGAACAGGCGTGCTCCGGCGAGGTAGAGCAGCCAGACGGCGAGCGTCCCGAGTACGCCCGACGCGATGCGCGCGATCAGCCAGACCTCGGTCGAGTGATCGGAGTAGTAGAGCCGCCCGGTGCGCGCCCCCAACGCCAGCTTGTAGAGCCCGGCGAGCACATAGGTGAAGGCCGGCGGATTGCCGAAGTAGCCGCCCGGATCGAGGTTGCCGCCGAGCATGCCGACCGCGAGCGGCACGAAGTGCTGTGCCTCGTCGACGTTGTAGACCCACGGCAGGCCGCTGCCCACGCCCCATAGCCGCAACGCCAGCGCGACGGCGAGCACCCCCGCCAGCGCCGCGCCGTAACGGAGATCCCATCGCCGCAGCAGGGCGCTCAACAGCGTGAGTATGCGGCGTAGTACCCGGTGCGCGCGATCACGCTGAAGCCCGGCAGCCGCACCTGGTCCAGTGGACTGTCGTTCGGGCTCGTCAGCGCGTAGCGGATCACGGCCAGGCCGAGCGGGTACAGCGCCACGCCGTGCTGCTCCGCGTCATAGAGCGCAGGGTGCCCGGTGTCGAGCAGGTAGCGCGCGTCACCGCGGTCGATCACGCCGTTGCGGCCGAGGTTGAGGATCAGCCGAACGTCCGGCACGAGCTTGTGGTCGGGGACCGACACCGGCCCGCACGCCAGATCCCGCTTGACCTGCGGCTCGTCGAGGATCGCGACCAGCGAGGTCTGGCCGCTGTCGCGGAAGCCCAGCTCGCTCTCGATCTTGTTCAGGCTCAGCGTGCTCGCCGCGAGGTAGACGCCGATCACTGCCAGCACCGCTGCCGCGGCCGTCCACACCCTGCGCAGCAGCCCGCGCTCGAGCATCGTCCAGCCGCTCAGCGCGAACGCACAGAACACCAGGATCATCACGGCCGGCATCAGGAGGTAGCGGTCGATCACCGACAGGCCCGCCCCCGCCAGCACGACGAAGGTGCCGATGCCGCTGAGCAGCACCGCGAACGGCGCCAGCATCCGGCGGGGCACGAGCCAGGCGGAGAGCACCACGCCGCCGATCGCCCCGGCGACCACGGGGGACTTGGCCAGCAGGATCAGGTAGTGCGAAAGCGTCCCTGGCAGCTGCCCGAGCGGCACGGTGCGTCCCAGGGCGACGGCTGTGTTCTGCGTGCTGGTCAGCGAATGCAGCGGCTGGCCGGTGACGATCCAGTCCAACAGCACCCAGATGATCGGCCCGGCGGCCACGATCGCGGCCCAGCGGATGCGCTGGCTCCAGCCGAACTTCGGCGCGCACCACAGCCAATAGAGGCCGGCGAGCAGCCACGCGTCAGGTCTGATCAGCTCGGCGCTCAGCAGGACGACGAAGACGAGCGTCCCGCGGCGCGGGCGCTCGATCTCAAACGCCGCGGCCCAGACGATCGCCGCGCAGTAGGTCAGATCCACATACCCGCGCGCCGCCAGGAACATGAAGTTGAAGCGCGTCAGCAGCAGTGCGACGGCCGTCGCGGCGACGATCGGCGAGAACGCCGTGCGCGTCAGCCGGTAGACGCCCCAGGCGAGCAGCAGGAACGAGGCGATCGCGCACAGCACCGAGAGCCGCAGCCCCCCATTGCCGAAGATCGACATGATCGTGCCCCAGGCGACAGCCAGCGGGTGCTCGGTCGGCGCCTCGTAGACCGTGAACGAGGGCAGCTGGCCGTGGGCGATCTCGCGGCCCCACAGCAGGTAGTACTCGGTGTCGTAGATCGGATAGGTCGGGATCGTCAGAAAGCCGATCAGCGCGGCGACGCACATCGCGGCGAACGACAGCTTCGCCCACGTTGCAGCCGGCAGGGCGAGCAGCGCCACAAGCCAGGCCGGCCTCCTGGAACTCCCGGCGGGCGCCGCACCCGAAGGCTGACTCAAGGCCCCTCCCGCTCCTGCGGTGCCCGTGGTTGCGCAACCAGCGCGGGCGCGGCATTCGCCAGCCGCACACACGCAGGATTGAGGCAGCGTCTGGGCATCGAAAAGGAGAATCCACAGAGCTCGGGCGCGGCCGGCGGACTTGGCGGCCTCCCGGCTTCTCTGGGATACTGGGCGGCCAGTTTACGGCACCGTCGTGGACGGAACGCGCGGACGGCACCGCACACGATGAAGCTGATCATTCAGATTCCCTGCAAGGACGAAGCCGAGCAACTGCCGGCGACGCTTGCCGACCTCCCGCGCGAGCTGCCCGGGTTTGACTCGATCGAGTGGCTGGTGATCGACGACGGCTCAACCGATCGGACGATCGAGGTCGCACGGGCGCACGGCGTCGAGCACATCGTGCGCCTGACCAACAACAAGGGGCTGGCCAGCGCCTTTCAGGCGGGCATGGACGCGGCGCTCAAGCTTGGCGCCGACGTGGTCGTGAACACCGACGCGGACAACCAGTACCAGGGCGCCGACATCGCGAAGCTCGTCGCGCCGATCATCGCCGGCACCGCCGACATGGTGATCGGCGATCGCGACGTGCTCTCGATCGAGCACTTCTCGCCGCTGAAGAAGCGCCTGCAGCGACTCGGCTCGCGCGTCGTGCGCGCGGCCTCCTCGACCGACGTCCCGGATACGACCTCCGGCTTTCGCGCCTACAACCGCGAGGCCGCGCTGCAGATCCTGATCGTCTCGCGCTTCACCTACACGCTCGAGTCGATCATCCAGTCCGGCAAGCAGCTGATCGCACTCGACCACGTCCCGATCCGCACCAACCCGGCGACGCGCGAGTCGCGGCTGTTCCCCTCGATGTGGTCCTACGTCCGCCGCAACGCGGTCTCGATCTTCCGCATCTACACGCAGTACGAGCCGCTGCGCGTATTCCTCACCGTCGCCGGGGTTCTGCTGCTCGCCGCCTTCGGCGTCTGGGTTCGTTTCGCGGTCGCCTACGTCCAGGGCAACGGCTCGGGCCACGTCCAGTCGCTGATCCTGGGGGCGGTGCTGTTCAACGCCGGTGTCGTCGTCGGCGCCCTCGGCGTGATCGGCGACCTGCTCAGCGCCCAGCGCACGATGATCCAGCGCACACACGAACGCGTCAGGCGAATCGAGCTGCAGCTGGGTGTCAAGCCCTCGCACTACGAGGCGCTGGGCGAGCCGCCGGCGCCGGCGGCGAGCGTGGCGTCGGGCTCGGCGCCTGAGCACACCGAGCCGCCCACCGGCGCCACATCGGAAGCGGCGGATTCGTGACCGCCGTCACCCGCTCGGCCGACGGCATCGTCACCGGCAACACCTACGACAAGTACAACGCGCGCAACCCGGTCGCACGCGCGCTGATGCGCGGCTTCGAGCGCAACCTCGACGACCTGCTCTTCTCCACTGCGCCCGAGTCGGTGCTCGACGTGGGCTGCGGCGAGGGCGTCCTCACCCACCGCTGGGCGACAACGCTTGCTCCGGCGCGCGTCGTCGGCATCGACCTCGACGATCCACTGCTCGCCGCCGAGTGGGCGCTACGCCCGGCGCCGAACCTGACCTATGTCGCCCAGCGCGCCGAGCGGCTGCCGTTTGCCGCGCGCGAGTTCGACCTGGCCTGCGCGATCGAGGTGCTCGAGCACGTCCCCGACCCCGAGCACACGCTGGCGGAGATGGCGCGCTGTGCCGCGCGGCACGTGCTGGTCTCGGTTCCGCGCGAGCCGCTCTGGCGCGGCGTGAACATGGCGCGCGGCGCCTACTGGGGCCAGCTGGGCAACACTCCCGGTCACGTCAACCACTTCTCCAAGTCGGCAATCGTCGCGCTGTGTGCCCGCCACGGCGAGGTGATCGAGACCCGCTCGCCGTTCCCCTGGACGATGGTGCTTGTCCGAGTCTGAGAAGCCGTCTCCGCGTCCCCCGCGCGCGCAGCGGGGCGCCCAGACCTACGCGCGCGGCGCGCGCATGCTCTCGATCGGGATCGCCTCGACCGGCGTCCTGACGCTGGCCTACTTCGCGATCGCGGGCCATCTGCTCGACCGTGGCGGCATCGTGTCGCCGCAGTACTCGCATCTCGACGTGCTGTGGTCGGTGATGTTCGTGATCATCAGCGTCATCTACAGGCCGATCGAGCAGCTGCTCTCGCGCACGATCGCCGACCATCGCGCCCGCGGCATCGCCGGCCTGCCGATGCGGATCCCGATCACGATCCAGGGCGCCTTCGCGCTCGTCTTCCTGCTCGTCGCGCTGCCGCTGCACGGCGAGCTGGCCGATCACGTGTTCCACTCCGACACGCTCTACTGGATCTTCGTCGTCGGGATCGTCGCCTACGCCGCGAGCTACTTCGCCCGCGGCTGGCTCGCCGGGCACAAGTACTTCGCGCTCTATGGCGGGCTGGTGTTCATGGAGTCGGTTTCGCGGATCGCCTTCGCGCTCGCCGCGGCCGTCGGCATCACGCACGGGCAGTCGGCGATCGCGATTGGCATCGCCGCGGCTCCGTTCGTGTCCCTGGTGGTCGTGCCCGCGGCTTTCGCGAGCCGTGCGACGCGCGAGCGGGACGCAGCGCCCGCGACCGATGCGGCGCTCGAGGGTCCCGCCGCGGAAGGCATCGAGGAGGCCGTCAGCGACCTCTCGATCCGCCGCGGCGGCGGCTTCGCGGTGTCGGTCTCGGCGATTCAGCTGGCCGAGCAGACGCTGCTGAACGCGGCCGTGCTGACGATCGCGGCCACGAACATCTCCAGCTCGCCGCTGCCTGGGCTGGTGTTCAACGTGATGCTGATCACGCGGGCGCCGCTACAGCTGTTCCAGGCGATCCAGACCTCGCTGCTCCCCCACCTGGCGGGCCTTGAGGTGACTCGGGGCCGCGCGGCGTTCGCGCGCGCGATCCGGCTGACCGTGCTCGCGATCGCCGCCTTCGCGATCGCCGTCGCGATCGGGCTGCTGGCGATCGGGCCGTTCGTGCTGCACCACGTCTTCCACAACGGCTACGCCTACAGCCGCTTCGGCCTCGCCCTGATCGCCGTCGGCATGGGCCTGCATCTGTCGGCCGGGGCGCTCAACCAGGCGGCGCTGGCCCGCGGGCAAGCCACCCGCGCTGCGGCGCTGTGGCTCGCGGCTGCGGCGATCTTCGTCGGCTGGATGCTGACCGGTGTGATCGGCGACCAGATCCTGCGCACCGAGGTCGGCTACGCCGGCGCCGCCGGCCTGTTGGCGGCCGGTTTGTTCGCGCTCTACCGCCGCGGGTCGCCGACGGCATCGGCGAGCGCCACGTAGGCCGCCGCCGGATCGGGCGAGCCGAACACGGCACTGCCCGCCACGAACACGCCGGCACCGGCTGCCAGGCAGCGCGGCCCGGTGTCCAGCTCGATACCGCCGTCGACCTCGATCGCCACCGTTTCCCCGACCAGGACGCGCGTGCGCTCGATCCGATTGATCGAGGCCTCGATGAAGCGCTGGCCGCCCCAGCCGGGGTTGACGGTCATGCACAGAGCGAGGTCGAGCACCTCCGCGACCTCGCCAAAGACCTCCAGCGGCGTCGCCGGACAGACCGCGAGCCCGGCTGCGAGCCCGGCGTCGCGGATCTGCGAGAGCGCGTAGTGGACGTGCGGCGTGGCCTCGGCGTGGATCGTGATGAGGTCGGCGCCGGCCCGCGCGAACTCGTCGATCTGGCGCTCCGGGCGCTCGATCATCAGGTGCACCTCGAGCCGCGCACCCGCCGCCCCGACCCGCTCGCGCAGGCCAGCGACGACCAGCGGGCCCATCGTGATCGGCGGCACGAAATGGCCGTCCATCACNNCGGCGCGACGCGCGGCACATCCGTGAGCGCCACGGTCATATCTCTCGCAGCATGCTGTCGCCACAGACGTTGCACATCACGATCGCCGTGCTGGCCATCCGCACGATCGTCGAATGCTCGCCACAGTTCGGGCAGACCGAGACCAGCTCGAAGCGGTGCAGGCAGTAGACGCAGCGGTAGCGCCCCGGCAGGTTGGTCGGGCGCAGCCACGGCTCGCCGCAGTTCGGGCAGGCCGTGCCGAGCTGTGCCGCGTCGCTCATCGCGCGCCGCTGCGCTCAGCGGCCGTCGCGAGCCATCGCGGCGATGAAGAAGCCGTCGCTGCCCTGGCGGTGCCCGAGCGCCAGCAGCTGGTCGGCGGCATGAGGGTGCGCCCACGCCGGGTGGCGAAGCTGTAGATCGATCGGTGCGAACTCGGGGTGGGCATCGAGGAATGCTGCGATCTGGTGCTCGTTCTCGGCCGGCGAGATCGTGCACGTCGAGTAGACGAGCGTAGCTCCCGGCGCACACGCGGCGGCCGCAGCGGACAATAGCCGGGCCTG
>PMKB01000115.1 GCA_003157595.1 Solirubrobacterales bacterium | reverse complement strand
GCCAGCTCCGCGCGCCGCGCGACCGGGCCAGTTCCGCGCGTCGCGCGCGCGTCTGTGGGTGTTCGCCTGGCCCGGCCGGCGTTTTTCGCGCGCGCCTGCGGCGTCAGCGTCCCGGCGGGTCCCGGCGCCTCAGCGGCCCGCGCCTGGTCCGCGGCCGCCGCGGCGCGATGTCCTGCGGTGAAGGTCCGCCGATCGCGCGGCCAAGGCGGTGGGGCCCTCGCCGAAGCTGATGCGAGCGGCGGTCCCGGAGCTCTCGCAGGCGCTCCCAGCCGCCCCTCGACGCACGCGCCGCGGCGCCCCGAATGGTTCTCTGGTTGAAGGCCACCAGCGAGTAGGTGGGCTCGCGCATCATCCCCCAGCGCGGGATCCACGGCTGCCAGGCGAGGCAGTCGATGCGATCGATCCCCGGGTCCTCGCAGCAGGTCTCCAGCAGGTCGGCCAGCAGCACGTTGCTCGGAGCGCATTTCGCGAACTGCTCGTCGTAGGCGATCCGGCGCAGGAACAGCGTGGCGCCAACCCGCGTCGCGACCTGGGTGGCCGCGAGGCGCCCGCCGATCGCCAGCGTCCGGACCTGCGCGCTGCCCTCGAGCGCCAGGTAGTCGCGCAGCAGCTCCCGGTCGAACGCACACTGCGCCAGGCTCGTTCCCGCGCGGCCCTTCCACCCTGAAGCCTCAAGCTCGATGTGACGCTCATAGGCGGGTGCGACGTCGTCGCCGGTCGCGACGACGATCTCCGCGCCTCCGCGCGCGTCGATGCGGTGGCGGGCGTTGTGGATCGCGTGGCGCATGTTCTTCGGCACCGCTGCCCAGCACTCCCCGATCGCGACGCTCGTGTCCATCACGCCGACGCCGCCGTCGGGCTCCGGCCGCAGCAGGCCGTCCTCGCTGGCCAGCTCGAGCCATGGCGATCCGGCCCGCAGTCCCGTCAGCCACAGCACGTGCCACGGACCGCAGGCGTCCACGAGCTCGCGCAGGCGCCGCTCCCCGTAGGCCTCCCGGTCGAGCAGGGCGTCGGCGTAGGGCAGTTGGGACTCGCCGATCCGCACCTGCGAGAGCACGGTGAGCTTGACGTGGCCGGCCCGCCGCGGCGCGCTGCGCAGCAGCGCCACCGCCGCCGGTCGGTCTGCGTCGAACACCGTGCCCCAGACCACGTCTCGGTCGAGCCGCCCGGCCAGCAGCTCGATCCACTCCGGCGTCTGGAAGAAGTACTGCGCGTGCGCACCAAGCTCGCGCCATGCCGAGCGGTCATGCCCGAACTCGCCGTCGCTCCGGGCGGCTCGACCAGCGCCAACCGCGGTGCGTCCGAGCTCCACTGCATCCATGATATCCCCGCCCCGCAGGCGCTCGACGTATAACTGAGGTCGCGCCCGAGCGCCGGATCGAGCAGCCGTTTCCGCAGGCCGGCTCTGCCTCAGGCTTGGGAAGCACCGCGCTCGATGACGGACCGGCTGCCACGTCGATCTGGCGCATGTCGTCATCGATGAGCGGGACTTGGTTGGCTGGCCCGGTGTGCGCCGGGATCCAGCGCGCAAGCGCGCTTGCGCGCTCGGCGTGGCGGACCGGTTTGCTGATGTGGTCGTCGATTCCCGCGTCGATGCATCGCTCGCGGTCCCCGATCATGGCGTGGGTGGTCAGCGCTCAGAACAGCCCGATAACGCGCCCGTCGTCGTCGATGTCGATGTTCATCGCCGCCGGCGTCCGGCTGAGGCCGGGCATCAGGAAGATGTCGCCGCAAAGCGGCACCAGCCAGCCGGCGCCGGTCGGGGCGCGAACGTCGCGCACCGTGACCGTGAAGTCCTCGGGCGCATTCGCGAGCAGCGGATCCGCCGACAGTGACAGCGGCGTCTTTGCCAGGCATACAGGGACGTGGCCGAGGCCGTCGCGCTCGTACTGGTCGATCTTTCGCTCGGCCTGCGCCAGGAAGATGACATCCCGGGCGCCATAGACACGCTTGGCGACGGTCTCGATCTTCTCCTTGATCGGCACGTCGTCGCGGTACAGCGGCCGGAACGTGTTCGACTCCTCACAGGCGGCGACGACCGCCTGCGCGAGATCGACGGCACCGACGCCGCCTTTCTCGAACCCCGCGTTGAGCTCCGCAGCAAACGCCCCGGCCTCGAGCGCGCGCTTACGGACCAGCGCGACATCCTCATCGCTGTCACCCCGATGACGGTTGACCGCGACCACACACGGCACGCCGAACTCGCTGACGATGCGCATGTGGCGGCGCACGTTTGCCATCGCGGTCTCGATCGCGCGCAGACCCTCCTCGCGGTCCCGGCCGACCCCGTCCTCGAGCCCGCCGTGATGCTTGATCGCCCTTACCGTCGTGACGAGCACGACCGCGCTTGGGATGAGCGCACCAAAACGGCAGACGATGTTGAAGAATTTTTCCATCCCCATGTCGGACCCGAAGCCGGACTCGGTGATGACGTAGTCGCCAAGCTTCAGCGCAACGAGATCGGCGATCAGCGAGTTGTTGCCGTGAGCGATGTTCGCGAACGGTCCGCAGTGGATCAGGCACGGCTGCCCCTCGAGGGCGGCGCGCGACCGTTTACCGGCGGTCCCGCCAAGGAGCCCAAGTGGGGACGACCGCCTAGGGGTCGTTCGGCACGGGCCGGTAGCGAAGGTAGACCACGCGAGCGCCAAACGTCTGCGTGTCGACCAACTCCAGGTTGATCGTTTCGTCCAGGGGCGGGAAGTAGGGCGTGCCGCCGCCGAGTAGGACCGGGCTGACGAACAACCGCCACTCGTCGATCAGCCCCAGTTCCATACACGCGCGGGCGAGGCCGGCGCCGCCGACGGCGATGTCCTTTCCGGGCTGGACTTTGAGCCTTGCGACCTCCTCGCCGACACCCTCCCTGGTCAGCCTGGTGTTGCCCACCACGCTCTCCAGCGTCGTGGAGAACACGACCTTCGGCAGGGCCTTCCAGATCTGCGCGAACTCGACGTGCTCCTCGGGCAGCGAAGTCTCCTGCGCGGTCTCCCAGTAGAGCATCGCTTCGTAGAGCCCCCGTCCGCAGAGCTGCACGCCGGTCTCCTGCACCTGCTGGGTGTGGAACCGGAACAGCTCCTCGCCGGGCACCGACCAGTCGATCGCGCCGTCCGGCCCAGCGATGAAGCCGTCCAGCGACACAGTCATCGAGTAGATCAGCCTGCGCATCAGATCCTCCCTCGGCTGGCGTCCAATTCCTCCGTGGAAAATAGCTGCCTCACGTCTTTTCTCATCGCTACCCGTCGACCACACTCCGTAGCGAGATCACGTCGCGACCGCCTCGCGCACACAGCGGCAGCGCCACCGCCCACGGCACCGACCGTCGCCTCGGACGAATTTCGATACTCGTGCGGTGGGCCGAAGCGGCTTCCGCTTGGCCGGCGAGAACGGGTGTTTCCTGCTCAGTCCGGGCCGGGTTTGCGTGCTAGGAGCCGCTCGACGAGCCCGAGTTTGGAGCGTTCGAGCAACTCGATCGAGAAGCCCTCGGCCTGCACGTGCTCGAGCGGATCGCGCAGCAGATGGTCGGCCCCGAAGCGATGCAACGCCGGTGCGAGCAGCCGCTGGACGCCGCGGACCGGTCGGAGCGGACTGCGTACGTGCTCGAGCAGCACGAAGCGCCCGCCCGGACGGAGCACCCGCCTGACCTCGGCGACGGCGGCGCGATCGTCCGGGATCGCGCACAGCGACAGCGTGCAGACCACTGTGTCAAACGTGTCGTCCTCGAACTCGAGCGACTGTGCGTCCCCCAGCCGCAAGTCGGCCGGCCGACCCAGCTCGACGGCGCGCCGGCGGGCAATCTCCAGCATCGCGGGCACGAATTCGATTCCCGTGAGTCGGACGCCATCGGGGTAGTGGGGGAGGTTGCGTCCCGTCCCCACGGCAATCTCCAGCACCTCACCCTCGGCCCGGGCGCAGACCCACTCGCGTCCGCCGGAGAACAACAGCCGTTCCGGGAGCTTGACGTTACGGTCGTAGTTGCTCGCCTCCCGCTCATAGACACGGCGGACTTTCTCGGCCTCGTCGAGGGCTGGGGTCACGCCGCCGCCGATCATAACGATGGCGCCTCGGGTCGTCGTCGCTTCGCAGGACCGAGACCACCGCTCAGCCTCGGCCAATCGGTAGCGCGGACTGGCTCAGGAGCGTGGTCGCGGGTACTCGACGGCGATCGCTTCCGCATTGTCTGGCGGACACGAGTTTTGAAGTGAGCGCTTGACAGGTGTACGGCGTACACCTATACTGCCGACCAGAGTGTACGCCGTACACCTAACTGAGAGGCAGCTGATGAACCCCGAGACGCCGTATCCCGTGCAGTATTCGGTCGATTACCCGGACCGCCCGCTCAACCGTCTGAGCACTTTCTTTCGCCTGTTCATGGTCATCCCGATCGCGATCGTGATCGCGCTGGTCGAGGGCGGCGGCTACGCCTACGGTGGTGGGAGGGCCGCTGGGGCCATCGGCGCAGCCGGCCTGGTCGTGGCGCCCACGCTGCTGTTGATCGTGTTCCGCCAGAAGTACCCGCGCTGGTGGTTTGACTGGAACCTCGAGCTGATGCGGTTCTCCGCCCGGGTGGGGATCTACCTGGCGCTGATGGACGACCGCTATCCGTCTACGGACGAGCATCAGGCGGTGCATCTCNNTTCCCGCGCGGGATGTTCGACTTCCTCGTCGGCGTCGGCCGCTACACCAACCGGGTGGTCGCTTACGCCCACGTGCTGGTCACCGACCGCTACCCGCCGTTCCGCCTCGCCCCATAGTTCCGCCGGGCGCGGCGCCGACGCGACCGCCGTGATCATGCCCAAACGGGGGTCTGATCACGGCTCTCGCAATGCTCAAACAAGCGATGTGCCCACCGCCCTATCCGCGACCCCCCTGGACGAAGAGCATCCCATGTCCAAGCAGCCAAACAACCGCCGGACACCGCTGAGCAGAGCACGCGTGCTGGCGGCCGCCGTCGCGCTCGCCGACGAGGCCGGGCTCGAGGCGTTCAGCATGCGCCGGCTCGCGCAGGAGCTCGGCGTCGTGCCGATGGCGCTCTACAAGCACGTCGCCAACAAGGATGCGCTCCTCGATGGCATGGTCGACATCGTTTTCGGCGAGATCGAGCTTCCTTCCAAGGACCTCGACTGGCGCTCCGCAATGCGCCGCCGGGCCACCTCGACACGCGCAGCGCTGAAACGCCATAAATGGGCGATCGGGATGATGGAGTCGCGGCACCCGGGGCCGGCGAACCTGCGCAACCACAATGCGGTCATGGGCTGCCTGCGCGAGGCGGGGTTCTCGTTCGAAATGGCGGTCCACGCCTACTCGGCCCAGGACGCCTACATCTACGGCTTCGCCCTGCAGGAGAGGGATCTCGCCTTCGAGACACCGCAGTCAGCCGGCGAAGCGGCGCAGCGGAGGGCGGAGATGATCGGCGCACTCGACGACTACCCATACCTCGTCGAGATCGCGACGAAGCTCCCCGAGTCCGGGTACGACAACACCGTCGAGTTCGCATGGGGGCTCGATCTCATCCTCGACGGCCTCGACCGGCTCCGCCGCCAGGCCTGACGCTCACCGCAGCGTTGCAAGCGCCGCCGGAGATCGCGCCCGGAAGCACGGATAGCGCGCCCGCAGATCGCCCTCGCGGAAAAGTTGGACCGACTCGCAGCGTTGTACGACAGAATCGGGGAGCAACATCGAGCGGACGTTCGGCGGCTCCGATCACTGAACGGGGCGAGGCTGACTGAACCTGAGCGTGGGGAGGCGCGGGCGTGTATCCAGCGGCTTCTCGACGGCGAGCGGGCTTTGGAGATCTCGCGAGGTGGGGGAACGACAATCGTCCCGCGCTTCCTGAGCTGGCGGAGCGGATCGGTGGGGGAATGCTCGCAGCGTTCGCCGGAGCCGGGTTTCCCGCCGTGCCGCCGGAAGGGGTTCTCGAAATGAGGGCCGTGTTGCGACGAGCGGAGCGCAAGTTGCGCTCAACATGGTGGGAGCAGGTCGAGCGGCGATTCAGACGTCGGCTCGCGCGAGTTCTGCGGTGAACCGCGCGTTTGCTCGGTCGATGGGAGCATGATCCGGCGCGACTGTGCCGCTTCGCGACAGGCGACAGCGCGGCGTGCTGCAACGCTGGCGCCGGGTGCTGGTGCCGCCGATACTTGTTAGGTGACGCGCCAGCCGCAACAACTTTTCACGTGCGTTGCAGCGATCGCCGCAGCGGCCGCGGTCGCTGGTTGTGGCTCCGCCGCGTCGGTCGCCACGACGGCCGTCGCGCCACCGCGACCGTATGAGGTGACCGTGTCGAAGTCCGCGCCCATCGTGCTAAACCTGCCCGGCCCGATTGTGCCGAATGCGAGCGCAACGCTGCCCGGCTTGACGTCGAGCACCGTTGCGGTCGCTGACCTCGGCGGCGGCAAGCGCCAGCAGGCGACGATCACGGTGACGCACCGATGCGGTGGCGCGCCCGCCGGTTGTCGCTGGTTCGGCGAGGCCAGCCAGTACGCCGGGCACCCGGCGACGCTGCACAGGGCCATGGAGGCGTGTCCCATCCGTTTTGACGCCAGCCGCGCGATCTGGATCGGCGGCATTCATCGGGGCGCGGGGACTGAGGAGGCGAGGGCCACCTTCCAGCCGCCCGCGGGCGTCAGCGTCGTTCGGGTTTGCGTGTACGCGCATGATGCGAGCGCGAGCGACGGCTAGCTCCGCAGGCACTTCAAACCACCAGACAGAGCATCCAGGCGGAGTGTCGATCGCGCGATTGCCGACAGCCCGCGCCGCCGAAGGCACGCGGGAGCGGGAGTGCGCTTGATGGTCTTGGCGCGGGTGGTTGCGTAGGCTCAGCCGAGGTCACGCAGGGGCTGGGAAGAAACACCTNNTGAACGACACGATCGAGATACCAATCGAATCTGGACACCACACCCTGCAAGTCCGCGATGGCCGAAACGCCAGCCGAACTCGGACCTTCGACGCCGCCGAGGGCGACATCGTTGCCTTCCGATGCGGCGGAAAGAGGCCTTTGCCGATCTTCCTCGCGTCCTTCGTTGTTCCCAGCCTGGCACTCTCGCTCAGACGCCAGTAAGCGCGGCTCCCCCCGCCGGCGGCTGGCTACGAATCGCGAAGAGCCGGTCGTACGTAATCGCCCGGCACGGTCAGCGCCCGCTGTTCCTCGTCGCGCAACGCGCCACAGTCACGGTTGGGCGTGTCGACGCTTGTTGGGCTACGGCAGCCACGACGTTCCGGCTGTGGTCAGCATCCCCTTGGCGCCGATGTCGGGCGGCTATCATCTGGGCATGTCGAGCCACTCTGCTGACGTGCCCCCTGAGACGGGTGTAGTGCTGACGAACCCCGACGAGGATTGCTCACCGGACGCGTTTCATGCGTTCCTCGATGAGCTGCTCGCGGGCCCTGAGCCGGAGCTCGAGAGCGTTGGTGCCGTGGAAGCGCTCGACGAACTGCGCGTCGACGCTCGCGCGTGAGCTTCGTCGTCATTGACGCTTCCGCGGGCGTCGAGATCGTTGCTGACACGCGTCGCGGTCGAGCGCTCGCCCGGCTTGTCCCGGCGGGATCCGAGGGCTGGGTTCCCGAGCACTTCTATGCCGAGGTGCTGGCGGTGCTCAGGCGGCGGTTTCTGATTGAGCGCAGGATCACTGAGACGCAGGCCAACGCCGCTGTCGCCCGTCTCAACTCATGGCATCTTCGCCGCGCGTCGGTCGCGCCGCTCGTCTCCGCCGCCTGGCAGTACCGCCACAACATGACCGCGGCCGACGCCTTGTACGTCGCGTTGGCTGAGGCCCTCGGCGCCGATCTGCTGACCGATGACCATCGACTTGTTGAGGCGCCGACGTTCCCCACGGGCGTGAACGTGCTGCGCCTCGCAATCAGGCAGTAACCACCGACCAGCCCGGCTGCTGCTTGTCGCGCAAGGCGACAGCGCGCCGGATTGTCGTGGAAGGTCGCAGCAGTCTGCGAGATCGCGGTTTCCGAAACCAGCGCGCCGATGCTCCGCGCCGCAGCCTTTGAGGCCCCCGAACTCCGCTGACGGCGCGCTACCGGCCTGAGCCGGCCGTAAAGATCCGCCGGAGCAGGGACAGATCAAGGACCAGGGGGACGACGAACACCAGGCCCCACCAATGTCCTGTGGCGCAGAGCACCACGACGACGGCGGTGATCCAGACGGCCAGCAGTAGCCGGATCACCAGCGATGACTTCCGGTGTCGGAGATCCCAGTTCATTGTTGCCGCACCGTACTTTCAACCGCCGTGGGTCGCGCTGCTTCTTCCCCGTGGATCTACCCGCGAGTGCTGCTTTTCGCGTTGCTCCTTATCTGTGCATGGCCGCGCGGTCAAGTGCGCGGGTGCGTCGATGGACGGGCTGCCGGGGGGTTGGCGGTGGGTGTGCGCGGTTGGTGGGGTCGGTGGTGTGCGCGCGGGCGCCCAGCCTTATCTCGGTCCGCGATCCGGGGTGTTGAATTCGGATCGGCGACATGATGGTTGATGGGGTGATCCCGCTGGGGGAAGCGTTGCGGCCGCTCTGTCTATGAAGGCCGTCCACGTGTTGGTGGCGGCAGGAGCATGCCGGGAGCCGGCCGCGGCGCATCTTTGTGAAGGGCTTGGCGCGCTCACGAGCGCTATCGCGGGCGCCGGCGGCAAGCTTCGGCGCCACGCGCACGACGCGTTCCCCACGCGCGAGCAGGAACCGCTCGAGCGCCCCCGAGACGTGACGGCAGTCCTCAAGCGCCCACACCCGCTCGCTGCCCAGACGCCTCGCCCACCGCAACAGGTCCTCGAACGAGCGGCGCTTGGCGCGCACCGTCCGATCCGCGAGCACCTGGCCCGTCGCCGCATTCACGCCGGCCGCGGTCGCAGCGGATTGAGCGTTCAGTCGACGCAGGCGACGGCGAACACCGCGAACCAGGCGATCGCGGACACGTAGAAGCCGCGCTCGATTGCGCCGAAGCGCGCGCGCAGCGCGGGATGCGAGCGCGAGACGGTCAGGCCTGCGAGGGAGATGGCCATCGCGGCCCCGAGGGCTGTCGAGACCGGCGCGAGCGCATGCCAGCGGTGCCCGGCGCGCAGGACGGCAGCGAGCTTGAATGCGGCGATCGTGGCGCCCCCGAACGCGGCGGTCGCGAGCAGCCCGTGTGTCCGGCCGGTTGAGGTGCGCGGAGCGCCCGGCGCGTCCATCGGGAACCAGCTGATCGCCGCGCGGGCCGCGGCGAAGATCGCCAGCAGGGCGATCACTGCGCTCGCGCGCGAGCCGGCCGCGCGGTCGATCCCGACTGCCAACGCCGCGCCGGCGACGGCGAATGCGATCGTCGCAGCGCGGTAGCCCGCCCGGAACGGCGTGATGCCGTACTGGCTGACGGCGTTGCGGATCGGCGAGAGCCCGGTCGGCGCGAGATGCAAGTAGCCAAGGCTCGCCACGGTCGCCGCGAGCGCTGCGAGCGCGATCACGCCCGCGACGGTCACCGCTGCCTCCGCACTGATATGCAACCGGGTTGCATATCGCTATTGTGCTCTCCGGTGCGCTCCTCGTCAAGCACCCCGTACCTGTTCGGCGACCTGCTCGCGCTCGCCCGTCGCAGCTGGGTACAGACGATGGCGCAGTGCCTCCACGAACTCGGTCACGCCGACTACCGCCGCAGCGACGCCGCCGTGCTGCGGCTGATCGCGCGCCGGCCGCTGGCGGCCGGCGAACTCGGCGCCGTCCTCGGCGTCACCCGCCAGGCCGCCCGCAAGCTGGTCGCGGGACTCGAGCAGCGCGGCTACGCGCGCCTCGAGTCCGACCCCCGCGACTCCCGCCGGCACACGGTGGTCCTCACCACCACCGGCGAGGCGTACGCCGCGGCGATCGTCGCCACGCTCGAGGCGATGAACCGCGAGCTCGGCGAGCGGGTCGACCGCGCGGCGCTGATCGCCGCGGACGCCGTACTGCGCGCCTCCCTCGCCGACGACGACGCCCGCCGGCGAGCCGCCGCGCTGGTCGCACCCCCCGCCCCGTAACGGTCCCGCAACTGGCGCAGCGCCAGCCAGCGGGCCACGATCACGGACGCGACCGGCACACGCGCCCGACTCGTCGCCGCCTGCGGCTGGCATCCCCTAGCGCGACTGCGCTGCTCGGGCTCGAATCGGTGGCCTCGCCGTACGGGACGCTCACCACCACGATCGAGGATCGGGATCCTGCGCTACCACCTGGCCACTGACGAGCTGGCGAGCGTGCGCGGTGGCCACAGTGCCGATGCACTCGCAGGGCACTCGGCAGCGGGCTGTCGCTGCACTGATCTCGCCGCTGCCGCCTATCGCGCATTCCGACACTCGGCAGAGGCGTCGGTGCTGGTGTCTGGGACACTGGCAGCGTGTCAAGCGCTGCCAGTGCGAACCCGGTCGGCGGTCCGATCTGTCCGAACTGTCGCCAGCCGTTGCGGGAGACGCTGCGGAGCGAACAAGTCGCCGCGGTGGTGACGCCGGATGCCCCGCGAGCACCCGTGTCGGTGACGTATTGCGGATCGTGTGGGTGGACGCTCGCCGTGACTCCGGCACCACGGTTGCGGTCAATGATGGGGAGGGCAGCCAGCCCGGACGTCGTGGATCCCGCAGATGCCTCGACGGTCGCCGGGCAGTTTCAGCTTCGCTGTCGCGATCTCATCGTGGAGATCATCGCGGCTGGGTTTACTCCGGGAGTGTGGATCGATTTGGTCAACACGATGGGTGCTGTTGAAGCTGCGAAGCATCTCCTATCGACCGGCCGAGTCCTGCCGGTCACACCGTGGCTCGTCGAGCACGGAAGGCCCGATCTCACGATGGAGCACGAGATCACCCAGACGCGCTGGGCAGAGCTCTTCACCGACGACGAACGCGTCGACGCCGCGCGTCGACTCGCGAGCGCGGGCGGCCCTGACGCCTAGCCAGCTGCACGACAAGGCGTAGTCGCGCGCCTGCTCGTCCGGCGCGCTGCTCCTCGTCGCGCATTGCGACAACCGTGGATCGGGGTTAGTGGTTGGGGAGGAAGTTCCCTGGCGGTGGTCGTGGACGGGGGCTGCGGGTGGGGTAGGGTGGGCGTGTTCGCGCCGCGGCCGCGTCGCGTCTTCGAGCCGGGGAGGGCGTCGTGGTGCGTGTTTGTCGCGGGTTTGCCGGGTTGGCGTCGGTCCTGGTGGTTGTGGGCGTGATGTTTGGTGGCGCGTCGGAGGCGTTGGCGAGCGCCCCGTGCGGCGCGAATGGTTTCTTCTCGCTCTCGGGTTCGACGGCGACGTGCACGTACACGACCTTGGGGAGCGACGCCTTCACGGTTCCGGCTGGTGTCAGCTCGCTCGATGTGACGGCGGTCGGGGCCAGCGGAGGAGCCGGCTACGATCACGCCAAATTCCCTGATTATGGGGCCGCTGGCGGGGCGGGGGCCTCGGTGGAGGACACTGCCGTGCCCGTCACGGGCACCCAGGTCTTGCCGGTTTGGGTTGGCAGCTTCGGCGGTGGCGGTACCTACTCTGGTACCGGGTCTGGCGATGGCGGCGCGGGCGGCTCTCCGGGCGGTGGTGCCGGGGGCGACTACCCGGACGGTAACGACAGCGGCGGCTTTGGCGGTGGCGGTGGCGGTGGCGGCGGCTACTCGGGTCTGCTTGGCCCATCATCCGCGCCGCTCGTGATCGCGGCCGGCGGTGGCGGTGGCGGCACCCACGGCGGCGGCGCCGCCGGTGGCGC
>PMKB01000179.1 GCA_003157595.1 Solirubrobacterales bacterium | reverse complement strand
GCGGCGCGCGCGGCGGCCAAGCCGGTGGCGGCGCCCGAGCCGGCGGCAGCCGCGTCGTCGCAGCCACTCGCCGCGGCCAGGGCAGTCGCGACGCCCAAGCCGGCTGCTCCGCCCAAGGGCGCAGCGACGGCGAAGCCGGCCGCTGCGGCTAAGTCCGCCGCGACTGCTGAGCCGGCCGCGACGGCGAAGCCGGCGGCGGCCCCGAANNGACGCCGAAACCGCCAGCCGCGCGCAAGCCCGCAGCGCGGCCCAAGCAGGCGGCGCCGGCGGAGCCGGACGCCGCCCCCTCAAAGGAGGACACCGATGGCTCATAAGAAGGGTCTCGGATCCAGCCGCAATGGGCGCGACTCCAACGCGCAGCGTCTGGGCGTCAAGACCTTCGCCGGTCAGCAGGTGACCGGCGGGGAGATCATCGTCCGTCAGCGCGGAAGCCGGTTCAAGGCCGGTGAGGGTGTCGGGATGGGCAAGGACGACACGCTCTACGCGCGCGCTGCGGGCAAGGTGCGCTTCTCCGTCGGGCGGCGCGGGCGCGTCGTCTCGATCGATCCGCCCGAGTAGAGAGGCTGCCTAGAGCGCCTGGCCGGTTGGGCGCAGGAGCAGTTCGCTCACGTCGACGTGGGCGGGCTGGGAGACCGCGTACATGACGGCGCGGGCCAGGTCCTCCGGATGCAGCGCGATTGCGGGCTGGGTGTCGAAGAACGGCGTGTCTGTGACCCCCGGCTCGATCAGCGTCACCCGCACGCCGGTGGAGGTCATCTGCTGCCGCAGCGCCTCGGCCAGGCCGGTGATCGCCCACTTGGTCGCCGAGTAGAACGAGCCGGGGACGGGCCGGCGCCCGACGACCGAGCCGGTGATCAGGATGTGTCCGCGTGCCTGCGTGACGGCGGCAAGGCAGGCGCGGATCGTGTAGGCGGGACCAAGCACGTTGGTCAGCACCATCTCGCGCCAGCGCTCCGGGTTGTCGGTGGAGTCGGCGCCGAGGCTGCGCGCGCCGCCGAAGCCGGCGTTGGCGAAGACGATGTCGAGTGAGCCGAAAGCCGCGATCGCGGCGGCGACCATCGCCTCCTGCGCGGCGTAGTCGGTGACGTCGCACGCGACCGCGATCGCGTGCTCGGGGCCGCCGAGCTCGTCGGCTAGCGCCTGCAGGCGATCGGCCGAACGCGCGGCGAGCACGAGGCGGTGTCCCGCCTGGGCCGCTGCGCGGGCGGTTGCGGCGCCGATCCCGGAGGAGGCGCCGGTAATCAGGAAAACTCGATCGTCGGACATGGCGCTCGCTTTCGTCGACAATGGCGGGATGCTTTACGACAAGGCCCGGATCGAGGTCGCGGCGGGGGCCGGCGGCGCCGGTGCTGCCAGCTTCCGCCGCGAGGCGCACGTGCCGCGCGGCGGCCCGGACGGTGGCGACGGCGGCTACGGCGGCGACGTGGTGCTCGAATGCGACCCCTCGCTGCGTGACCTGCAGTCGTTCCGGCGCCGCAAACTCTACCGGGCGCCCAGCGGCGGCGACGGGGGCGCTTCCTTGCGCCACGGCGCCGCGGGAGGCCCGCTGATCCTGTCGGTGCCGCCCGGCACGCAGGCGCGGACCGACCGCGGCGATCTGCACGACCTGGTCCGTGCCGGCCAGCGCGCGCTGATCGCACGCGGCGGATCCGGCGGGCGCGGCAACAAGCACTTTGCGACGCCGACGCGGCAGGCGCCGCGCTTTGCCGAGCGTGGCCTGCCAGGCGAGGAGGCGACGCTCGAGCTGACGCTCAAGCTGCTCGCCGACGTGGGTCTGGTCGGTCTGCCCAACGCGGGCAAGTCCTCGCTGCTCTCGCGGCTGACGCGTGCAGCGCCGAAGATCGCCGACTACCCGTNNCGACATTCCCGGGCTGATCGAGGGTGCCAGCGACGGAGCGGGTCTCGGTCACGACTTCCTTGCGCACATCGAGCGTACCCAGCTGCTCGTGCACGTGCTGGATCTGGCGCCGCTCGACGGCAGCGACCCGGTGCTCAACCACACGACGATCGAGCGCGAGCTCGAGCGCCACGACGCGAGGCTGGCGGCGCTGCCGCGGATGCTCGCGCTGTCGAAGGCCGATCTGGTGGCGCCCGCCGCCGCGCAGGAGGCGGCGCTGGCGTGGCGCGCCCGGCTCGGCGAGCGGGTGCCGGTGATCGTCACCTCGAGCGCCACCCGCGCCGGACTGCAGGAGCTCTCGCTCGAGCTGCTCGCGCGCGTGCCGTCCGATCCGCCGGCCGAACTGGACGACGCCCCCGTCGAGCTGGCCGAGCATCTGACCTTCCGGCCGGCCCGCGGGCGCGGGTTCTGGGTCGAGCGAACCGACGAAGGCGTCTACCGGGTGCTCGGCGACGGCATCGATCGGCTGCTCGCCCGCCACGATCTCGACAACGACGAGGCGATGGCCCACGTCGAGTCGCGGCTGCGCCAGATCGGCGTGATCCGCTCGCTCGAACAGGCGGGCTACAAGGCGGGCGACGACGTCGAGATCGGCGGCGTGCTGTTCGAGCTTGACGTGTAGTGGGTGCGCTTACGGCAGAAGCCCCGCCGGAGTGTTGGCGAGGCTTCTGTGTTCGTTTTCGACGGGCGGCGGACACGCCCACCTGGTGGGGGTTGTCCGCCAGCGGCTAGGCGGCCTGGTGCTCGAGCTGGGGCTCGAACTCCCCGTCGCGCAGGCGAAGCGGCGGCGAGTTCGCCGCGGCCCTGGCGGCCGCGCGGCGCTGGTGCGGGCGCAGGACGACGAGCGTGGTGACGATTCCCACCGCGATCGACGCCGCCCCGACGGTGAAGGCGAGGTGGTAGCCGCCGAGCAGCGAGCTGGCGAGCGACTGCCCGTGGGCCTCCAGCGCTTTGGAGCGATTGGTCGCGACCGTGCCGAGCACGGCCAGACCGAGCGCGCCGGCGACCTGCTGGGAGAGGTTGACGATGCCCGATCCCAGGCCGGCGTCCTGCGCAGGCACGTCGGCCATCGCGATCGTCAACAGCGGCGTGAACGAGCTGCCGGCCCCCAGACCGATCGCGAAGTAGGCGAAGAAGATCGTGGGGAAGAAGGCCGTGTGGACGCCGGCCGTGGCTAGCAGCCCCAGGCCCGCGATCATCGTAGCCAGGCCGACCAGCAGCACCCCCATCGCGCCGAAGCGAGCTATCAGCCGGGCGGTCACGCCGAGTGAGAGGATGCCGACGGTCACGGTCCACGGGAGGAACGCCAGACCGGTGCGCAGAGCGCTGTAGTGGAGGACGTGCTCGAGGTAGAGTGTGCCGAGGAAGAAGGTCGAATACATCCCGGTGACCAGGAATCCGCGCACCGCGCTCGAGCCGACCAGTCCGCGCAGGCGCAGGATCCGCAGCGGCATTATCGGGTTCGCGATCCGCGATTCGACCGTCAGGAAGGTGGCCATCAGTGCGACCGCAACAGCGCCGAAGCCGAGCACCTGGGTGGAGGCCCAGCCGTGGCTGGTCGCCTGGACGATCGCGTAAACCGCCGTCATCAGCGAGACGGTCACAAGCAGCGAGCCGAGCCAGTCGACGCCGTCGGCCAGTCCGGTGCCCCTGTCATCGGGGATCAGCGCCCTGCCCAGCGCGAAGGTGGCGACGCCGATCGGAAGGTTGACGAAGAAGATCCAATGCCAGCTCAGCGTTTGCGTGAGCGCGCCCCCGGCTAGCAGGCCGAGCGATCCGCCGGCGACGGCGACGAAGACGTAGGCGCTCATCGCCTTGGCGCGGTCGCTGGGCAGCGGGAACTCGGTGACCACGATGGCAAGGATCACAGAGGCCGAAAGTGCGGCGCCGACGCCCTGGATGAAGCGCGCGGCAATCAGGACACCCTCGCTGGGCGCCAAGCCGCAGAGCGCCGAGGCCACCGTGAACACGACGACGCCGGTGAGGAACACGCGCCGGCGCCCGATCAGGTCGCCCAGGCGGCCCGCGAGCAGCAGGAAGCTGCCGAAGGCGATCAGAAACGCGTTGATCACCCAGGTCAGGCTTCCCTGGGTGAAGTGGAGGTCGCGCTGAATCGAGGGCAGCGCGACATTCACGATCGTGGTGTCGAGCACGATCATGAGCTGTGCCAGGCAGACCACCACGAGGGCGAACCAGCGGCGGCGGTCGGCGACGGTGGTGGAGAGGGGGACGACGTTCATCTGCGGGCTTCCCAACTGTTGAGGAGTACAAGCGCCGGTGCTAAAGTGGAGTCACCCTCCAGAACTAAGTGGAGGATGCCTCCGGGTACTATACGGAGGTAGGCTCCGGTTTGTCAAGCAACCCGCGGAACGACTTCATGAGCACCACCGAGACCGTTCACGACTTCGCAGCGCAGCGCCCCAAGCGGGCCGACGCGCTGCGCAACTACGAGAAGCTGATCGCCGCTGCGCGCGAGGCCTTCGCGCAGGACGGAACGTCGGCGTCGCTGGAGGAGATCGCGCGACGCGCACAGGTCGGGATCGGCACGCTCTACCGCCACTTCCCGNNGTGCCGCTCGGCCGCCGACCTCGCCGAACTGCCGCCATGGGACGCCCTGGTCGCCTGGCTGCACCGCTTCGTGGCGTACCTCGCCACGAAGCAGGCGCTCGCCCAGGAACTGCTGAACTACGTCGACCGCGACGCGACCGTCTTCCAAAGCTGCCGCAGCGGGCTCTTCGCCGCGGGCGAGCCCCTGCTCGAGCGGGCGCAGCGGGCGCAGGCCGTGCGCGCCGACACCAGCCTGTGGGAGATCATCCAGATGGTCGGCGGGATCGCGAAGATCCCAGCCACCGGCCCCGAGGAGATCGACCACATTCTCGAAGTGGCGCTCGACGGGCTGCGCTACCGGGCGCCGGGCGCTTAGCTTTCCTGGCGCGGCGACGCTGCGTGGCGCCGGCGCATTCCCGCGTGCCCGCGTCGGTGACGACGTGAGCGCTCTCGATCATCTGGTGGCGGCCGGCGCGGCTCAGTCGCGCGCGGTGGCGCGCAACGCCTCGAACAGCCCGTTCCAGCGTTCGATGTCGCGATCCTCCGGGAGGGCGACGATCGCGATGCGCGTCACAAGATCGCCGTAGCGGCGTTGGATCTCGGCGACGGCCTGCTCCGGTGAGCCGATGATCGCGAAGGTGTGCAGGACGTCGTCGTCGATCAGCCCGGGCAGCTTGGCCCATTCGCCGCGTTTGGTCAGCGCGTTCAGCTCATCATGCAGATCCCCCCAGCCGTGAAGGTCGAGCACCGGCCGGTACGCGGGGGTCGAACCGTAGAACGCGATCTGCGCCTTGACGAGCTGCGTACCAGCGGCAAGCTCGGCCTCCGAGTCCGTCGCGACGATCAGCGCCGGTCCGCCGAGATCGAACCCCTCGAGCGTCTTGCCCACCTTCGCGCGACCGCGCTCGAGCGCCGGAACCGTCACCTCACGCAGGTAGCGCTCGGTCGAGAACACATGGCAGAGCAGCCCGTCGGCGACCTCGCCGGCTGCCTCGGTCATCAGCGGGCCGACTCCGGCGAGCACGATCTTCGGGTTGCCGTGCGGATTGCGGCCCGGATCGAAGAACGGCGTCATCAGCGTGTGCGTGTAGAACTCGCCGCGGAAATCGAGCGGCGCGCCGCCTTCCCAGCTGTCCCAGATCGCCCGGACCGCGAGCACGAACTCGCGCATCCGCGCCGCCGGCTTGGACCACTGCATCGAATAGCGCCGCGTGATGTGCGCCTTGACCTGCGAGCCGAGGCCGAGCACGAACCGCCCAGCCGAAAGCGCCTGCAGGTCGTTGGCCGCCACTGCGACGGTCATCGGGTTGCGCGCGAACGCCACGGCGATCGCGGTGCCGAGCTCGATCCGCTCGGTTCTCTGCGCCGCGACGGCGCAGGCGAGGAACGGGTCGATCTGCGTCTCCGACGCCCACCAGCCGTCGTAGCCCGCCGCTTCGGCCGCGCTCGCGGCCGCGCCGGCCTGGTCCACAGACGGCCAGTATCCGCCGGCATCGATCTTCATCTGCGCGCTCCGATCGTTAGCAACCTAGTCCATCCAGCCTGCGCGCATCCGTGTCGGCGCCGACAGCGGTGGGCGGTCCGCAACGGTCCGGCTAGGCTTGCGCAATGACCCCACCGGCGACTGACGCCATTTCGATCCTCGGGCATGAGCTCGAGCCTGGCCCGGACTCGCTCGGTGAGCTGACGAGAACCGAGCACACCGACGATGTGGCGCTGTTGCGCAGCCGCCTGCACGACGACGGCTACCTCTACCTGCCCGGCTTCTTCGAGCGCGAGGCCGTGCTGGCCGTACGCCGCGTGCTCGTCGGCCGGCTCGCCGCAGGCGGGCTGCTCGCGCCCGGCTCGCCGGCGATGGAGGCCGTGGCGCTCCGAGGCGCTCCGATCGAGTTCGGTCGTGACGGATCCGAGCTGGTGGCCGGCAACGAGCTCCTGCACGGCCTGCTCTACGGCGACCCGATGATGAGCTTCTACGAGTCTCTGCTCGGCGGTCCCGTTCGCCACTTCGGCTTCACCTGGCTGCGCATCATCCCGGGAGGCGGGACGTGGGTTCACACGGACATCGTCTTCATGGGCCGCGGGACATCCAATCTCTGTACCTCCTGGGTGCCCTACGGAGATATCCCGTCCGCGATGGGCGGCCTGGCGATCCTCGAACGCTCCCACAACCACGACGTGATCCGCAATGTGTACGGCCGCCAGGACGTCGACAGCTACTGCGAGAACCTCGGCCAGGAGCCGCCGGATGACTACGAGTGGCCCAACGCCAGCCCGATCCTCGACGAGGATGCGGCCGCCCTGCGGCGCAGGCTTGGCGGCCGCTGGCTGACCGCCGACTACAGGGCCGGCGATCTGCTCCTGTTCGGCATGTACACCGCGCATGGCGCACTGGACAACCGAAGCGATCGCATCCGCCTGTCGTCGGACTCCCGCTATCAGCTTGCGGCCGACCCAGTCGACGAACGCTGGGTCGGTCCGCATCCGACCGGGCACACGAAGGCCGGCAAGCGAGGCGTCGTTTGCTAGTTGGGCCGTGTACTCGGATCTCGTAGCGGTCTAGGTGGCCGGAGCGTTCGCCGGGCCCCCACCCGGGCTGCCTGGGCCGCCCGGGCCCGGCGTGCCGCTATGCGGACCGCCCGGGCCGCCGCGCTGACCGATCGAGCCGCTCTCCAGCAGGCGCAGCAGCGTCGTCTCCTGCGCCGAGGTGATCGTGCCCGCCGTGACGGCCGCGTCGAGCACGGGGGTCGCGATTGAGCTGACCTGCGCCTGGATCGCCTGCTGGACGCTCATGAAGACCGCCGCAGCGGCGGCGCCGGGCGCGGCGTGCGAGGCGGCTCCTACCGCGCCGGTCGCACCGGTCGCACCGGTCCAGGTGCCGTCCGGGCCTGACCCGCTTCCGGGCGTCGCGCTCAGCGACGCGAGGAGCGCGGCCTCCTGGGCGGAGCTGATCGTGCCGGCGGCCACCGCATGCTCGAGAATCGGCGTCGCGATCGAGGCGGCCGCCGCGGCGATCGCCGTGCGCGCCTTGGCGAGCGCGGACAACTCGCCCGTGCTCAGCGAGGCGAGCGGTTTGCGGCCGTTCGCGCCGGCCGGCGACATGGCCGTGTGCCCCGTCCCGTCGGCGCTGGCGTGTGCAGCGCTGCGAGTCGCCGCGAGTGCGCTGGCGCCGCCGCCGATGGCGGCGATCGAGCCGATCACCGCCACGGTTCTGCCTCTGCGAAGCGGGTCGAACTTCATGATTGCTCCTTTCGTGGACGCTCTGAGGCCCCGAGTGTCGTCCCCGGCCCTGGGCGCAGGCTCAAGCGCGTCCGAGAGGAGGCTGAGAGCAGGCGGGCCGCTCGACTAACCTCCGGCGGCAATGGCTCGCACGGTGATCAAGCTCGGCTCGGCGATCGTCGCGACAGAGGAGGGGGAGCTGCGCGCGGAGCTGCTGCGGCAGATCTGCGCCGCGGTCGCGGCTGCGCTCAAGGGCGGCGATGAGGTCGTGATCGTGACCAGCGGCGCGATCGCGCGCGGTACGCGCGTCCTCGGTCTCGCCGCGCGCCCGACCGCGATCGAGGAGCTGCAGGCGGCCAGCGCCGTCGGCCAGGGGCGGCTCTATCGCGTCTACGACGAGCTGCTCGGCGAGCATGGCACCGTGGCCGCGCAGGTGCTGCTTACGTTCTTCGACGTCAGCGCGCGCAGCAGCTATCTGAACGCGCGCCAGACGCTGGGCAAACTGCTCGAGTGGGGCGTTGTCCCGGTGATCAACGAGAACGACACGACGGCGACTGACGAGATCAGCTTCGGCGACAACGACTTCCTCGCGGCACAGGTGGCGATCCTGGTCGGCGCCGACCGCCTGATCATCCTCACCGGCACCGATGGTCTGTACACCGCCGACCCGCGCGCTGACTTTAGCGCCACGCTCGTCGAGCGGGTCGAGGACTTCGCCGCGCTGGACGCGCTCTCGATCACGCAGACCACCTCGGCGCACGGCTCGGGCGGGATGCGCTCCAAGGTGGTCGCAGCCGACATGGCGACGGCGGCGGGGATCGAAACGGTGATCTGCAACGGCGAGCGCGATGGCGTGCTGGCGCGCGTGCTCGCCGGGGATCGCGAGGGGACGCTCTTCATCGCCCGCCAGCAGCGCCACTCGAGCTTCAAGCTGTGGTTGCGCTACGCCAAGCCGAGCCGCGGCACGATCGTCGTCGATCGCGGGGCGGCGCGGGCGCTGCGAGAGGACGGGACCAGCCTGTTGCCGGTCGGCGTCGTGCAGGTGCGCGGGGAGTTCGCCCCGGGCGACGCCGTCGAGGTGGTGGAGGTGCGCGCGGTGCTCGACCACGGCGGCGCCGTCGAGGCGGTCCAGGGCGAGCTGCTGATCGGCAAGGGGATTTGCAACTACTCCGCCGGTGAGCTGCGGGCAGCCGCCGGGCTGAATTCGGCCGCGGTGCGCGAGCTGCTGCCGCGGGCCACGGCCGAGGCCGTGCACCGCGACTATTTCGTCCTCGCGTAACCTTGACTGATGGTGATTGCCACAGAGTCGGTGCAGGAGGTCTGCGCCAGCGCCAAGCGCGCTGCGCGCACGCTTGCGACGCTCGACACCGCCGTCAAGAACGCCGCGCTGGAAGCGGTGGCCAAGGCGCTGCAGGCGAGCACCCGGGAGATCCTCGACGCCAACGGGCTGGATGTCGCGGCCGCGCGCGAGGCCGGGATCTCCGCCGCGCTGATCGATCGCCTGACGCTCGACCGCCGTCGGATCGATGCGATGGCTGCGGGAGTGCGCGAGATCGCCGCGCTGCCGGACCCCGTCGGCGAGCTGCTCGAGGAGTTGCGGCGGCCCGACGGGCTGACGATTCGCAAGATTCGCGTGCCACTCGGCGTGGTCGCGGTCGTCTACGAGGCTCGACCGAATGTGACGATCGACGCTGCCGCGCTGTGCCTGAAGTCGGGCAACGCGATCGTGCTGCGCGGTTCCTCGAGCGCAGCGCACTCCAACTCGGTGCTGACCGCGATCGCCGCCCGCGCGGCGGAGTCGGCCGGTGTTCCCCGCGGCGCAATCGCGCATCTCTCGGGCGGTCACCGCGACGAGCTCGTGGAGCTGGCGACGCAGTCTCGCTACGTCGATCTGATCATCCCGCGCGGCGGTGAGGGGCTCAAGACGGCACTGGCGGACCACGCAACCGTGCCCGTGATCTACGCCGCCTCCGGCAACTGCCACGTGTACGTGGACTCCGCGGCCGACCTCGAACAGGCGCGCGAGATCGTGCTCAACGCGAAGGTGCAGCGCCCCGGGGTCTGCAACGCGGCGGAGACGCTGCTCGTGCACCGAGACGTCGCCGCCGACTTCCTGCCGGTCGCGCTGGCAGCATTGCGCGAGGCCGGCGTCGAGCTGCGCGGCGACGAACGCACGCTGGAGTACGCCGCCGCCGTCGAGGTCGCACCGGCGAACGCGGCCGACTGGGACACCGAATATCTCGCGTTGACGCTGGCGGTGGCGGTGGTCGATTCGCTTGAGGACGCGATCGATCACATCGCCGCGCACGGCACCGGCCACAGCGAGGCGATCGTGACCCGCGACGCGGCGGCCGCCCACCGCTTCGAGCTTGACGTGGATGCGGCCTGCGTCTACGTGAACGCCTCGACACGGTTCACCGACGGCGCCGAGTTCGGGATGGGCGCGGAGATCGGCAACTCGACGCAGAAGCTGCACGCGCGCGGCCCGATCGGCCTGCGCGAGCTGTGCACCTTCAAGTACCTGGTCGAGGGCGACGGGCACGTTCGTAGTTGACGGCCGTCGGAATCCTCGGCGGGACCTTCAACCCGCCCCATCTCGCGCACCTGGTGTGCGCCAGCGAGGCGCGGGCGCAGCTCGCACTCGAGCGGGTCGTGCTGGTGCCGACCGGCGTGCCGCCGCACAAGCCGATCGAGCAGGAGCCCGGCCGCGCGCATCGTCTCGAGATGTGCCGGCTTGCCGCCGGCGGCCACAGCGACTGGCTGGCGGTCAGCTCGATCGAGGTCGACCGCGACGGNNCGCTGCCCAGCTGGCACGAGCCGGAGGCGATCCTCGAGCTGGCATCGGTGGCTGTGGCGGAGCGGGTCGGGGCTCGGCGCGAGGAGGTGCGGTCGCGGTTGGACGCGATGGCGGGCGCAAGCCGGATCAGCTACATCGACGTGCCGAGGTTGGACATCTCATCGTCGGCGCTGCGCCGGCGCGTGCGCGANNAAGGCGCAGTCGATCGTCGAGCTCGATCTGCGTGGCGTGATCGACTACACCGACTACTTTGTGATCTGCTCGGGCGGCACCGACCGGCAGGTCAAGGCGATCGTTGACGGTATCCACGTCGGCTGCAAGGCCGAGCTCGGGATTCTCCCGCGCCGCGTCGAAGGCCTGCCAGGCTCCCAGTGGGTGCTGATGGACTACCTCGACGTCGTCGTGCACGTCTTCGTGCGCGAGTTGCGCGAGTTCTACGCGCTGGAGCGGCTGTGGGGCGNNGGCCACGACGAACTGGCCGCTGCGAGCGCAACGGAGTAACAACGGCGTAGCGGCGAAGGCAGCCGGTGGCGCGGGGCGCGGCTCTTGCAGCGGCCGGCGCTGCCTGTTGGCGGGCGGAGCGGCTCCGAGCATCAGCGGAGCGTCCAGGGGCCAAGGTCGCACATTGGTCTAGATGTCCAGTTTTGTCCAGGCGGGGCCCCGAATCGGACGATGCCGCTCGCAATGGACCGTTTGGGGGCTTCTCGGTGGTGGCGGCGCGTCGGCCTGATCGGCGTGCTCGTCGTCTTGGCCGGCACGCTCGGCGTTGCCGATGCGGCTGCGAAGAAGGCGACCAAGAAGCCGGTCGCCACGCCGCCGTACTACACGCTGAAGGGC
>PMKB01000154.1 GCA_003157595.1 Solirubrobacterales bacterium | reverse complement strand
GGCGGGTGCGTCGCGTGCTGGAGCACCAGCGAGGACGCGCGCGCGGTGGCGCCCGGGGCGGGTGCGTCGCGTGCTGGAGCACCAGCGAGGACGCGCGCGCGGTGGCGCCGGGGCGGGTGCGTCGCGTGCTGGAGCGCCAGCGAGGACGCGCGCGCGGTGGCGCCCGGGGCGGTGCGGCCGGGGCAGTGCGCGATGATGGGGTGGTGACCCGTGTCGCACCCGATGCCCTGATCTTCGACTTCGACGGCGTGATCGTCGACTCCTATGCGGCGGTGACGGGGGCGATCAACGCGGCGCTCGTTGACCACGGGCTGCCGACCCGCCCGAGCGCCGAGCTGCGCCAATTCATCGGGCCGCCCACCTACACCGCGTTTCGCGAGCTGGCCGGCGCGGGCGCGCGATCGGCGGAGGTCGAGGCGATCGTCGCGACCTACCGGCGCCACTACGCCGCGGTGTACCTGACGCAGACGCGCACGATCGAGGGGATCGTGCCGGTACTGGGCAGTCTGTCGCAGCGGGTCCCGCTCGCGCTCGCGACGTCGAAGTCGGTGACCTTCACGCAGCCGCTGCTCGAGGCGCTCGGGCTCGAACGGCTGTTCGCGTTCGTCGAGGCCGCCGCCCCCGACGACTCAGGCGACGACAAGACGGCGATCGTCGGCCGCGCACTGGCAGCGCTCGCGGGCCGCGGCTGCCACGCGGCGGCGATGGTCGGCGACCGCTCGTTCGACGTCGAGGCGGCGCGGGCGCACGGCCTGCTGGCGATCGGCGTCACCTGGGGCATCGGCAGCGCGGCGGAGCTGACGGCCGCCGGCGCGGACGTGCTGATCGGCGCGCCCGGTGAGCTCGAGACGCTGCTCTAGAAGTGCTCCGGCCGCGGGCGCGAAGGGCCGCTGAAACGGTATACCTCCAAGCACGCGGCGCGCATGATGGTGCGGCGCAGCGATCAGACTTCCGCCAGCCCCCAAGATCAAAGGAACCGTGATGGCCGACCCGTACGCAGCAACACCGGACGATCGCTTCAGCTTCGGACTGTGGACCGTCGGCCACCGCGGCGGCGACCCGTTCGGCCTGCCGACGCGCCCGCCGATCGAGCCGGAGGAGATCACCACGCGCCTGGCCGAGGTCGGCGCCTGGGGAGTCTGCTTCCACGACGACGACCTCGTGCCGTTCGGCTCCGGCGCCGCCGACCGCGACCGCATCGTCACGCGCTTCGGCAAAGCGGTCGGGAGCGCCGGGCTGTGCGTGTCGATGGCGACCGTGAACCTGTTCTTCCAGCCGGTCTTCAAGGACGGCGCGCTGACCGCCGCCGACCCGGCGGTGCGGCGCTACGCGTTGCGCAAGACCTGCGCAGCGATCGACATCGGCGCCGAGCTGGGCGCGCCAATCTTCGTGCTCTGGGGCGGGCGCGAGGGCGTGGAGTCCGCGGCCGCGCGCGACCCGCGTGTGGCACTCGAGCGCTACCGCGAGGGCGTCGACTTCCTGTGCCAGTACGTAATCGACCAGGGCTACGACATGCGCTTCGCGCTCGAAGCCAAGCCGAACGAGCCGCGCGGGCACATCTACCTGCCGACGACCGGCCACATGCTGCACTTCATCGAGACGCTCGCGCACCCGGCGATGATCGGCGTGAACCCGGAGATGGCGCACGAGTCGATGGCCGGACTGTCGTTCTCCGCCGCCGTCGGGCAGGCGCTGTGGGCCGGCAAGCTGNNAGCTGTTCCACATCGACCTCAACGCGCAGAACGGGCCGCGCTACGACCAGGACTTCCGCTTCGGCGCCGAGGACCTCAAGGAGGCCTTCCTGACCGTGCGGCTGCTGGAGCGCTCGGGCTACGAAGGCCCCCGCGCCTTCGACGCCCGCGCGTTCCGCAGCGAGGACGACGTCGACGTGTACGCGGCCTTCGCCCGCGGCTGCATCCGCAACTACAAGATCCTCGCCGCCAAGGCGGCCGCCTTCGACGCCGACGAGACGATCCGCGCGGCGTGCGTCGCCGCGGGTTCCGACCAGCTCGCGCAGCCGAGCCCCGCGTTCTCGCGCGAGGTGCTCGAAGCGATCCGCGGCGAGGACTTCTCGGAGCTGTTGGCGAGCCGTGAGGGACGTCACCACGAGGCCGCCGACCAGCTGATGCTGGAGTTGCTGTTGGGGGCGTGAGGGCGCCCGGCGCGAGCGGCATTAGGCGTCAGGCGGCGGTGCGGCGCCGTGTGGCGCGCGCCGGGCGCGGGACCCGTTGGGGCCGGGGCGTGCAGCGTGGCCGCGCTGCTGCGGGCACGCGGCCGGCGACACGTGTGCGTTGTTGAGATGCTGCGATCGAGTGCGCGGTGCTGCGTGCGTTTTTTTGTGCGCTTGACGCTGTGCAATCGATTGCCCAGCGGCCGCGCGCGATAGTGTGCGCAAACGAGATGCCTGATTCCTCGCGCCACGTGATCGGTGTCGATTTCGGAACGCTTTCCGGTCGCGCGGTCGTGGTGCGCGCGACCGACGGCGCGGAGCTCGGAGACGCGGTGCACGTCTACCCGCACGCAGTGATGAGCGACGAGCTGGCGGCCACGGGTGCGCCGCTCGGGCCGAATTGGGCGCTGCAGGATCCGGACGACTACATCGAGGTGCTGAGCGAGGCGGTGCCGGCAGCCGTCGCGGCGGCGGGGATCGATCCCGCTTCGGTTGTCGGAATCGGCACCGACTTCACCGCCTGCACGGTGCTGCCGGTGCTGACCGACGGCACCCCGCTGTGCCGGGTGGAGGACTGGCGCTCGCATCCGCACGCCTGGGTCAAGCTGTGGCGCCATCACGCCGCCCAGCCGCAGGCCGATCGCATCACCGACGTCGCGGCGGCACGGGGCGAGGCCTGGCTCGGGCGCTACGGCGGGCGGATCTCCTCCGAATGGGAGTTCGCCAAGGCGCTGCAGATCCTCGAAGAGGATCCCGGGGTGTACGGCGCGATGGACCGCTTCGTCGAGGCGGCGGACTGGATCGTCTGGCAGCTGTGCGGCGTGGAGCTGCGCAACGCCTGCACCGCCGGCTACAAGGGTATCTACCAGGACGACCGCTACCCCAGCGAGGATTACCTCGCGGCGCTGAACCCGCAGTTCGCGCGCTTTGCTGCCGAGAAGCTCAGCCCGACGCTTGCGCAGCTGGGCGCGCGCGCCGGCTCGCTGAGCGCACAGGCGGCGGACTGGACCGGCTTGGCAGAGGGCATCGCGGTGGCCGTCGGCAACGTCGACGCCCATGTCACCGCGCCGGCGGCCGGTGTGACCGAGCCTGGGCGGATGGTCGCGATCATGGGCACCTCGACCTGCCACGTGATGGTCGGCGAGGCGCTCGCCGAGGTCCCCGGGATGTGCGGCGTCGTCAACGGCGGCATCGTGGCCGGCCGGTGGGGCTACGAGGCCGGGCAGAGCGGCGTCGGTGACATCTTCGCCTGGTTCGTCGAGAACGCCGTGCCGCCCGCCTACCACGAGCAGGCGCGCGCGCTGGGGATCGACGTGCACGAGCACCTCAGCGCGCTCGGCGCCGCGCAGGCGGTGGGTGAGCACGGTCTGATCGCGCTGGACTGGTGGAGCGGCAACCGCTCGGTGCTGGTCGACCACGAGCTCAGCGGCGTGCTCGTCGGCATGACCCTCGCGACGCGTGCGCACGAGATCTATCGCGCGCTGATCGAGTCGACCGCGTTCGGCGCGCGCAAGATCATCGACGCCTTCAACGGCTCGGGCGTCCCGGTGCGCGAGTTCATCGCCGCCGGCGGGCTGCTGAAGAACGCGCTGCTGATGCAGTGCTACGCCGACGTGATCGGGCAGCCGATCAGCGTGATCGACTCCGACCAGGGACCGGCGCTCGGCTCGGCGCTGCACGCGGCGGTGGCCGCCGGCGTGCACGCGGACGTCTACGCCGCGGCGCAGGCGATGGGCAAGCTGCGCAGCAACGTCTACCTGCCCGACGCCGCGCGCCACAGCGCCTACGACGAGCTTTACGCGCTCTACGGCAGCCTGCACGACCATTTCGGGCGCGACCAGCGACCGCTGATGCGCTCGCTGCAGGCGATCCGCGAGCGCGGCATGCGAGCGAGCGGGCGTTGAGCGCGCGGGCGACGAGCGAGCGGGTGATCGGCGAGCGGGCATTGCGCGAGCCGGCATTGCGCGCGCGGGCATTGCGCGAGATCGCCTTTTGTGGGCTCGCGGCGCGGGAGACCGGGCGTTGAGCGCGCTGGCCGATCTGCGCCGCACCGTCGCGGAACTGCACCAGGAGCTGACGCGCAGCGGCCTGGTCGCCTGGACGAGCGGCAACATCTCGGCCCGCGTGCCGGAGCGCGACCTGATCGTGATCAAGCCGAGCGGCGTCGGCTACGACGAGCTGAGCGCGGAGTCGATGGTCGTCGTCGACCTGCACGGCAACGTGGTCGAGGGCGAGCTGTCGCCGTCGAGCGACACGGCCACCCACGCCTACGTCTACCGGGCGATGAGCGCGGTCGGCGGCGTGGCGCACACCCACAGCCCCTACGCGACCGCGTGGGCCGCGCACGGCCTGGCGATCCCGTGCGTGCTGACGGCGATGGCAGACGAGTTCGGCGGCGACATCCCGGTCGGCCCGTTCGCGCGGATCGGCGGCGAGGAGATCGGCGTGGGCATCGTCGAGACCCTGCAGGGCAGCCGTTCGCCGGCCGTCTTGATGCGCAGCCACGGCGTGTTCACGGTCGGCGCGAGCGCCCGCGACGCCGTCAAGGCCGCCGTGATGTGCGAGGACGTCGCGCGCACGGTGATGCTCGCCGGCGAGCTGGGAGCCCTGGCCCGCCTCGACCAGGCCGACATCGACGCCTTATACGACCGCTATCAGAACGTCTACGGGCAGCGCGCGGTGCGCGCTGCCCCGAGTGGGGAGGTTGCAGGATGAGCGCCAAGGCGCTGGGCCAGTACGAGCTGTGGTTCGTCGCGGGCAGCCAGGAGATGTACGGCGAGGAGGTGCTGGCCGCGGTCGCCGCCGATGCGGGCGAGATCGCCGCCGCGCTCGACGCGGCAGCGGCGCTGCCGGTCCGCGTCGTCCTGCGCGAGGTGGCGACGACGCCGGAGGCGATCCGCCGGCTGTGCCTGGAGGCCAACGCCGCCGACGCCTGCGCCGGCCTGATCCTCTGGATGCACACCTTCTCGCCGGCGCAGATGTGGATCGCCGGCCTGAGCATCCTGGACAAGCCGCTGCTGCACCTGCACACCCAGTTCAACCGGGCGCTGCCGTGGGCGCAGATCGACATGAACTACATGAACACGCACCAGTCCGCGCACGGCGACCGCGAGTTCGCGTTTCTGGAGACCCGGATGCGCCTGGCGCGCAAGACCGTCGTCGGCCACTGGTCCGACGAGGCGACGCTGGCGCGGATCGGTCACTGGTCGCGCGCGGCGTGCGGCTGGCGCGAGGCCGCGGGGCTGACGGTCGCGCGCTTGGGCGACAACATGCGCGACGTCGCGGTGACCGAGGGCGACAAGGTCGAGGCGCACCTGCGTCTCGGCATCACCGTCAGCGGCTTCGGCGTCGGCGACCTCGTGGAGGTGATGGACGCCGTTGGGGAGGATGAGCGCCAGCGGCTCGTCGCGGAGTATGAGGACCAGTACGACCTGGTGCCCGAGTTGCGCAGCGGCGGTGACCGCCGCGACTCGCTGGTGGTCGCGGCGCGGATCGAGGCGGGCCTGCGCGAGTTCCTGACCGCAGGGGGCTTCGGCGCCTTCACGGACACCTTCCAGGACCTGCACGGCCTGCGCCAGCTGCCCGGGATCGCCGTGCAGCGACTGATGGCCGACGGCTTCGGCTTCGGCGGCGAGGGGGATTGGAAGACGGCGGCTCTCGTGCGGATCGTCAAGCTGATGGCCACGGGGCTTCAGGGAGGCACCTCGTTCATGGAGGACTACACCTACGACCTCGCCGGCGAGGTGCCGCTGGTGCTGGGGTCGCACATGCTCGAGGTCTGCCCGTCGATCGCCGCCGCCCGCCCGAGCTGCGAGATCCATCCGCTCTCGATCGGCGCGCGCGAGGACCCGGTGCGGCTCGTGTTCGACGCGGCGCCCGGCCCCGCCTTCATGTTCTCGATGCTCGACATGGGCGACCGCTTCCGCCTGCTGGCCAACGAGGTCGACGTCATCGCACCGCCGCAGGAACTGCCGAAGCTGCCGGTCGCAAGAGCGGTCTGGAAGCCGAAGCCCGACTTCGCCACCGCCGCTGAGGCGTGGCTGGTGGCGGGCGGACCCCACCACAGCGTGTTCAGCGCAGCGCTGGACACCGAGGTGTTGGCCGACTTCGCAGCGATCGCGGGGCTCGAGCTGCTGCTGATCGACGAGCACACCACCAGCCGCGACTTCGCCAACGAGGTCCGCTGGAACCAGGTCTATTACCGGCTCGCGGCCGGACTCTGAGGGGCGGCCGGCGGTGGCGAGCGCGGGCTGCCGTGAGGCGTCCCGCGCCGTCCCGCGCAGGCCGGCGCGGGCTTAGAAGAGCTCGCGCCAGCTGAACTGCGGCGCGTACCCGATCGCGCGCCGGGCGCCCTCGATGTCGAGCAGCGTCCCGTGCTCGGCGACGCGGTCTGCGACCGCCACGCCCGGGTAGACCTCGGCCATCAGCTCGCGGCTCGGGCGGCGCATCACGGTGTCGGCGGCGGCGATGATGAACGCGTGCGCGCCCTGCAGGTCGGCGCCCAGCGCGCCGAGCACGCTCTGCCCGGCGTGGCTCTCGTCGACGTAGCTCCACAAGTTCCAGCTGCGGATCCGCGGGTCGTCCCACCATGACGGGAACTGTGCGTAGTCGGCGCGCTCCATCACGTTCGAGAAGCGCAGGCCGATGAACGGGATCGCGCTCCAGCGCGAGAACTGGCGCGCCATCTCCTCGCCAAGCACCTTGGAGAGCGCATAGGAGGACTCCGGTCGCAGCGGGTGGAGCTCATCCACAGGCGTGTAGTCGGGCGGCTGGGGAAACGGCGTGCCGAGCGTCGTCTCGCTCGACGCCCA
>PMKB01000080.1 GCA_003157595.1 Solirubrobacterales bacterium | reverse complement strand
GGTGTTCAAGTTCGAGGGCGGCACGCATCGCGTCCAGCGCGTGCCGACGACCGAGTCCCAGGGACGGATTCACACTTCGACGGCGACCGTCGCGGTGCTGCCAGAGGCCGAGGAGGTGGACGTCAGCGTTGACCCGGCCGATCTGCAGATCGACGTTTACCGCTCAAGCGGGCCCGGCGGTCAATCGGTGAACACGACCGACTCGGCGGTGCGCGTCACGCACCGTCCGTCGGGGATCGTCGTCTCGATGCAGGACGAGAAATCCCAGTTGCAGAACCGCGAGAAGGCGCTGCGCGTACTGCGCGCGCGGCTGTACGAGCGGGCGCTCGCCGAGCAGCAGGCGGCGGTCGCGGCCGATCGTCGCTCGCAGGTGGGCACCGGCGAGCGGGCCGAAAAGATTCGCACCTACAACTACGCCGACCGGCGCGTCAAGGACCACCGGGTCAACGTTCTGCTGCACAACCTCGACGCGGTCCTTGCCGGCGAGCTCGATGAGCTGACCGCCGCGCTGGCGGCGGACGAGAAGCGCCGTCGACTCGAGCGCCAGACCGACGGATGACGCCGCGGGGCGCCGTCAGCGTGCGTGACGCGCTCGACGGCGCGGTCACGGCGATCGGCGCGGGGGGCTCCGCGAGCCCGCGCCTGGACGCCGAGCTGCTGTTGGCCGACGCGCTGGGGACGACCCGCGAGCGGCTCCACACCGATCCCGACGCACCGGTGCGCGGCGCCGCCGTCCGTGCCTTTCAGTCGCACGTCCGTCGCCGCGCGGTGGATCGCGAGCCAGTCGCCTACATCGTCGGCCATCGTGCCTTCCGCCGTCTCGAGCTGGCCGTCGACGCCCGCGTGCTCGTCCCGCGGCCCGAGACGGAGCTGCTCGTCGAGCTCGCCCTGGCGCTGCCGGCGCGAGCGCGCGTGCTCGACTGCTGCTGCGGCGGCGGTGCGATCGCGCTGGCACTCAAGGACGAGCGGCCCGACCTGGAGCTGTGCGGATCCGACGTCGACGCGGACGCGCTGGCGGTCGCCGAAGCCAACGCGGCGAGGCTCGGCCTCGAGGTGGCCTGGCGGCAGGCCGACCTGCTCACGGGCCTCCCCGACGCCTTCGACGCGATCGTCGCCAACGCGCCCTACGTCGAGCGGGCGACGATCCCGACACTGGAACCGGAGATCTCCCGCCACGAGCCTCGGCACGCCCTAGACGGTGGTCCGAGCGGCCTCGAGACGCTCGCCCGCCTGATCGAGCAGGCCTCCAGCACCACCGTCGCGACGCTGATCCTGGAGCACGGCCAGGGGCAGGAGCACAAGGTGGCTGCGCTCTGCCGCGCCGCGGGCTACACCAACGTCACCCATCACCGGGACCTCGCGCGGACCGTGCGAGCCCTGAGCGCCAGCCGGTGAGCGCGCAGCCCTCGCCGGCCGCCCCACTCGCCGCCGTCATCGCCGCCGGGGACCTCGCGGTGATCCCCACCGACACCGTTTACGGCGTCTGTTGCGACGCGCAGAGCCCGGCGGCCGCCGAGCGTCTGGCCGCCTTGAAGGGCCGCCCGTCGGGCAAGCCCGCGGCCGTTGCCTTCTTCGCGCTGGCACCCGCCCTCGAGGCGCTGCCCGAGTTGGGCGAGCGGACACGGGCGGCACTGTGCGCCCTGCTCCCGGGCCCGCTGACGCTGCTCGTGCCCAACCCTGCCGGCCGCTTCCCGTGCGCCGGCGGCGAGCTGCTGGGCGTGCGGGTGATCGACCTCCCACTCGACCCCGGCCGCGCGATCCTGCTGACCAGCGCCAACCTGGCCGGCGGGCGCGATGCGCGCACGGCGGCCGAGATCCCGGCGGAGATCCACGCCGGCGCCGCGCTCGTGATCGATGGCGGGACGTTGGCGGGAACACCCTCGACGGTCGTCGATCTGGGGGAGCTTGAGTCGACCGGCCGCTGGCGCATCGTGCGTGAGGGCGCCTTCACGCGGGCAGCGGTCGGGCGCGCGCTGGTAGGCTCGTAGGCGAATGAGCGACGACATTCCGGCCGATTTCTTCATGCGTCCGCTCGCGGACGTAGATCCGCAGATCGCCGAGGCGCTGGCGCTCGAACTGGAACGCCAGCAGGACACGCTGGAGCTGATCGCCTCGGAGAACTTCGTTCCCCGCGCCGTGCTCGAATGCCAGGGCAGCGTGCTGACGAACAAGTACGCCGAGGGCTATCCGGGCGCGCGCTACTACGGTGGCTGCGAGTACATCGACGTGGTCGAACAGCTCGCGATCGATCGCGCCAAGGCATTGTTCGGAGCGGAGCACGCCAACGTCCAGCCGCATTCGGGCGCGCAGGCCAACACGGCCGTCTATCACGCTCTGCTGAAGCCCGGCGAGACGATCATGGGTCTCTCGCTCGCCCACGGCGGACACCTCACCCACGGGATGAAGAAGAACGTGTCCGGGCGCCTTTACAACATCGTCGCCTACGAGGTCGACCGCGAGACCAGTGTGATCGACATGGACGAGGTTGCCCGGATTGCGCGCGAGCATCGTCCGCAACTGCTGTTGGCGGGCTGGTCGGCCTACCCGCGCCAGCTCGACTTCGCCCGCTTCCGAGAGATCGCCGACGAGGTCGGCGCGCTGCTGATGGTGGACATGGCGCACTTCGCCGGACTGGTCGCCGCGGGGCTGCATCCGAGCCCCGTGCAGGCCGGAGCCGACGTCGTCACCACGACGACTCATAAGACGTTGTGCGGGCCTCGCGGCGGCGCGATTCTCTGCCAGGAGCGCTACGCGAAGGAGATCGACTCCGCCGTGTTCCCCGGGCAGCAGGGCGGCCCGCTGGAGCACGTGATCGCCGCCAAGGCAGTGGCGCTGCGAATCGCCGCCAGCGAGGGCTTCCGCGAGCGTCAGCGGCGCACGATCGACGGTGCGCGGGCGCTCGCCGAGTCGCTGTTGGGCGCCGGCAACGGAATCAACGTCCTGACCGGCGGCACCGACGTCCACCTCGTGCTGGTGGACCTGCGCGAGAGCGAGTGCAGTGGCCAGGACGCGGAGGATCGGCTGCACGCGATCCGGATCACGGTCAACCGCAACGCCGTGCCGTTCGACCCACGACCGCCGCGCGTGACCTCCGGTCTGCGGATCGGATCGCCGGCGCTGACGACGCGCGGCCTGGGCCGCGAGGACTTCCTCGAGATCGGCGAGATCATCGGCGTGGCGCTCGGCCCCGCGTTCGAGGCTCGCCGCGGCGAGCTGCTCGATCGCGTCGGCGCGATCGTCGAGCGCTACCCGCTGTACGCCGAGCTGGCGGCCCCGACCGCGGCGTAGGCGTCGTCCGGCTGACCCGTCGGCCTGCCTGCCTGCAACGAGACCGTCACTTCGCGCAACTCTTTGACATCTCTTGGGGTCTTGTTCTAGACCTATGACCGTGCTTCGAGGCAGATCTCGCATTCTGTCGGCGCTGCCGGCGGTGCTGGCGGTGCTCTGGGCCCTGTCGGCCCCCGCGCCGGCGGCGGCGGCGGAAATCCCGTGGGTGACGATCTCCCCGCTCACGGGCACCAGGGACGCCACCCCGACGACGCAGATCAGCTTCCTCGGCGTGCCGGCCACAGACATATCGCAGATCGTCGTGCAGGGGTCGCAAAGCGGCAGGCACAGCGGCAGGCTGGAGCCCTACGCGACTGGATCCGGCGCCAGCTACCTGCCATACCGGGCCTTCACGGTCGGCGAACAGGTGACCGTGACAGCCGTCGAAACGGTCGGGTCAGCGCATCGGAGCATTGGCACCAGCTTCACGATCGGCTCCCTCTACATCGTCACGCCACACAGCGGCGCCACCGGCTCCACGGGCGCGACCGGCGCCACCGGCGCAACCGGCGTAAGTCAGAGCTTCGTCTCCGCGCCGACGATCCATCCCCCGATGGTCAACGTGACGACGCCCGCGGCCGATCCAGCGCTTGGTGACGTCTTCCTCACACCGGCCGAGGGTTCGATTCAGCCCGGCGCGATGATCGTCAACCCGGCCGGCCAGCTGGTCTGGTTCGCACCCTCACCGCCGGGCGAGCAGTCGGAGGACCTGCGCGTCCAGCAGTACCTCGGCCGCAGTGTGCTGACGTACTGGCAGGGCTACATCGCGCTCGGCCACGGGATCGACGGCGTGGGGGTGATCGACAACACCGCCTACAGGCGGATCGCGCAGGTGCAGGCCGGCAACGGCCTGTCTATGGACCTCCACGACTTCGTGCTGGAGCCCCACGGCGTCGCCTGGATCACGGTCTTCGAGCCGGTCTATATGAACCTGAGCGCTTACGGCGGCGCCTCCAACGGCATCATCGAGGATTGCGTGATCCAGGAGATCGACGTGCGCACGGGGCTCGTGATGTTCGAGTGGCACGCGATCGGGCACGTTCCGGTGACGAACTCCTACAGCGGGGTCTCGCGCAGCCCCGGGTCGATCTGGGACTGGTTCCACATCAACTCGATCGACGTCGAGCCGAACCTGAACATCCTGATCAGCGCCCGCAACACCTGGGCGGTCTACCAGATCGGTCACACCTTCGGTGAGATCCTGTGGACGCTCGGCGGACGCCACAGCTCGTTCACGCTCGGGGCCAACGTGCGCTTCGCCTGGCAGCACGACGCGACGCTGCTTCCCAACGGGTCGGTCGAGGTCTTCGACAACGAGGACTCGCCGAGGATCGAGGCGCGTTCGCGGGGAATCGACATCGCGCTCAACACCACCACGCGGACGGCGACGCTGCGGCACGAATACGTGGACCTGGGGCACGAAGTGCTCTCGGCGAGCCAGGGCGACGTGCAACAGCTCCCGAACGCCGACCAGCTGATCGGCTGGGGCCAGGTTGGCCTGGTGTCCGAGACCTCCTCGACCGGCACTACGCTGACCTTTCAGCTGAGCCTGCCGCCGCTGGTCGAGTCCTACCGCGACTTCCGCTTCCCGTGGAGCGCTGTGCCGGCGACTCGGCCGGCGCTCGTCGCGAGCGCCGGGAGCACCGCTGGCACGACCGCGATCGCCGCCAGCTGGAACGGAGCGACCGGGGTCGTGGACTGGCAGTTGCTCGCCGGAGCCGGCGCTTCGGCGCTGGCTCCCGTCGGAGCCCCGGTCGCGAGCACCGGCTTCGAGACGCTGATCAGCGCCGCGACGGCCGCGCGCTACGTGGCTGTGCGGGCGATCGGAGCGGGCGGCGCGGTGCTCGGAACCTCGGCCGCCGTCGCTGTTGGCGCGGCGCCCGCGTAGGTGGCGGATCGCTCGGCGGATCGCCGGGGCCCCGGCAGGCATGCGATGCTTGCGCCGCGGCGATGAATCCCTCGGAGCTCGACGCGCTCTACGCGTTCCTGGCGGCGACTGCGGTCGCCGCACTGCTGACGCCCTTCACGATGCGGCTGGCGCGCCGCGTCGGGGCGATCGATCAGCCGCGCGAGCGTGGCCTCTCGGACCGCGAGACACCGCGGCTGGGCGGCCTCGCGGTGTTCGCGGCGGTCGCGGTTGCGGGCGAGATCTGGTTGCGCGGTGCGCTGGCGCGCACCGAGGTGCTGCTGCCGCACGGCGTGCACCACACACACCTCGTGAGCTTCCCCTGGACGGGGATCCTCGCCGCCGGCGCGGTGATCACGCTGGTCGGCGCGCTCGACGACCGCTTCGACTTCCATCCCGCGGTCAAGCTCGCCGGGCAGATCCTCGCGGCGATCGTCGCGGTACGCGGCGGCGTCAACGTGCCCTACATCACGCTTCCGTTCTTCGGCCCCCTCGCGTTCCCGCAGGCCGGCCCCACGCTGACCGTGATCGGCCTCGTCGCGATGATGAACGTGGTCAACTTCTCCGACGGCGTCGACGGTCTCGCGGCGGGGGTCTGCGCGATCGTCGCGGCGGCGTTCGCGATCATCGCGTTCAACCTCGAGCAGAACGCCGGCGGCGTTCTGGCGGCGATCACCGCCGGCGCGGCGCTCGGCTTCCTGTTTCACAACTTCCCGCCGGCATCGAGCTTCATGGGCGACGCCGGCTCGAACCTGCTCGGGCTGCTGATGGGGTGCGTCGCCGTCGAGGGGGAGCTGAAGACCTCGGCGGTCGTGGCCTTCGCGCTGCCGATGATCCTGCTCGCGGTTCCCTTCCTCGACACGACCTTCGTCGTGCTCAAGCGGCTCAAGTACGGGCGTCCGGTGTATGCGGCCGACCAGGAGCACCTTCACCACCGCATGGCGAGGATCGGCTACGGCGTTCGCCGCACGCTGCTGTTCTTCTACGGCTGGACGCTGATGCTCGCCGGTCTCGCGCTCGCCCTGCGCTTCATTCCTTACTCCTACGACGATGCGGCCGGTCACGGTCACCTGCGGCTGGGCTGGGCGATCCTCGTCGGCGTGCTCGGCCTGATCGTCGCGGCTGCCAGCGTCTATCTCATCTACGTGCTCGAGATCTTCCGCTGGGTCAGCCTGCGGCGCTTGCCCAAACCAAGGCCGGACGCGTCCGAGGCGCCGATGGCGCGCGAGAGCGGCGACGAGGAGCCGTGAGCGTCATCACCCGCGGGCCTTCATGAGCCGGCCGACGCGTGTGCCAGAATGGCTCGGGCCTCGCGTGCGTCGTGACAGCGAACAGCCCCCGAGCGCGCGAGACTCGCGGTTAGCGCAACTTCTCACCTTCCGGACGGTCTGGAGACTGATGTCGCGGATCACACGATCACTGCTGTGCCTGCTTGCCCTCGGGCTCGTCATCCCGCTTGCGTCGGCGGCGGCGCCGGTGCGCTCCGCTGCGTCGCC
>PMKB01000107.1 GCA_003157595.1 Solirubrobacterales bacterium | reverse complement strand
GCGAAGATGTTGTAGAAGCGGTCGTAGGCGTCGGGCGAGGATTCGACCAGTCGCACGAAGTATTCGCCGCCGGCCGGCGAGCGCACCTCGAATGGGCGGCCGCCGTATCGGCGCGAGGCCGCCGCGTCGTGCTCGCTCATCGCCGACGCGATCCAGATCACCTCGCGATGGGAGGCCAGACCGCTCAGGGCCGTCACCAGGCCGCCGGTGCCGCGTTGCACCGAGCCGTCGGCCTCGAAGGTGACCGGTCCGCGATTGGAGACCAGCACCAGGCGTCGGCGTTGGCCGCTCATCTGCGCAAGCCGGCGGCCGCGCTGCGCCGCGCCACCCCGCGCGCGAGCGCCGACGCGATGTCGATCAGGACGCTGCGGGTATGTATCGGCATCGCGAGTTGATGCTCGCAGGTGGCCGCAGGCCGGTCAACCTGCGCTCGTTCAGACCTCACTCGGCGGCAGGATCAGCGTGAAGGTGGTGTTGCCGGGCGCCGACTCGATCTCGAGCTGGGCATTCATATGCGCCGCAAGCTCGCGCGCGATCGCCAGGCCGAGGCCCGCCCCGCGCGCTCCGTCGGCGCTGTAGAAGGGCTCGAACACGCGCCCGATCGCCTCCTGGGGAATCCCGGGACCGCTGTCGCTGACCGACAGACGCGCGCCGGCACCGTTCTCGGCCGCCGTAGCCGAGACGACCATGCTCGTCCCGTTCGGGGTGTGAGCGAGCGCGTTGTCGATCAGGATTCGCAGCAGCTGGCCGACGCGCTCGCCGTCGCAGATCACGCGGACCGGCTCGGCTGGGATCCGCAGCCGCAGCTGCGAGCCATGCTGCGCGAGCGCCGGGCCGAACTCGCCGGTGACGGCCCGCGCGAGCACCCCGAGGTCGGTGGTGCTCGACGCCAGTTCGACCGCCCCCGACTCCAGCCGCGTCAGGTCGAGAAGCTGCGTCGCGAGCTTGCCGAGGCGATCGACTTGGTCGCGCACCTGGCCGACGAACTGGCGCCGCGTCTCCTCGTCGAGCGCCTCGTCCTGGATCAGCTCGAGAAACCCGCCGAGTGAGAAGATCGGCGTGCGAAGCTCGTGCGAGGCGGTCGCGATGAACCGCCGCCGGGCAGCATCCAACCCCTCGAGCTGGCCCTGCATGTGTGCCAGCTCGCGAGCGAGTTGCCCAAGCTCGTCGCCGGAGGAGTCGCTGAAGTGGGCTCCGAAGTCGCCCTGGGCGACGCGCTGCGCGGTGTGCTCGAGGCGCAGCACACGCACCGTCAGCGCCCGCGCGACCAGCACGCCGGTGATCAGCGCGACGAACAGCCCGATCGCGGCGGCGAGCAGAATTCGCGAGCGGACCAGCGCGACGGCTCCGCCGATGTCGTTGAGCGGCACGCTGAACACCACGACGCGGACCGTCGGCGGCGCTGTTGCGGGCAGGCCCACGCCGACCACGCCGAGCAGCCCCCGCGGGGTCTGCACGATTCCGGTCACCGTGCCGTTGGGGGGCAGCGAATCTGCCCGGACCTGCGCCGTGAAGGCGTCTATGGCATCGGTCTCCGCAGCGGATTCCTCGGTGTCGGGCTCGGAGGCGAGCGTGATCGGCGTGGAGGCCTGGACCTCCGTTGGACTCGTGAACACGTTGACGATGTTGACCTGGCTGACCGTCTCGCTGGCGAGCCGCTTGGCGAGCGTCTCCGCCGCCTGCCTCGCGTGGGTGGTCGGCTTCCCCGGGGGCGGGGAGAACGGGATCGCGAGCAACTTGTGGTAGGTCTGCTTGATGTACTGGCGCTTGTAGGTGGCGTTGACGTTGCGCTCGAGGCCGCCCACCTCCTGGTTGCGAAGCCCCGAGGTCAGCGGTGGCGCCACGACCACGTAGATCACCGCGACGCTCAGCGCCGTGACGAGGAAGAAGGTGACCGCCAGTCGCGTGCGGATCGAGCGCGACAGCGGCGGCCGTGGCGTCGACCGCTCGCCCTCCGCCGGGCGCTGCGAGCGCCCCAACCTCACCGCGCGCCGTCGCGGTCGCGGAAGCGGTAGCCGACGCCGCGCACGGTAAAGATGTACTCCGGCTCCTTGGCGTCGTGTTCGAGCTTCTCCCGCAGGTGACGGATGTGCACGTCGATCGTGCGCGGATCGCGGTAGGCGGAGTCGCCCCAAATCCGGTCGAGCAGCGCCTCACGGGTGAAAACGCGGCCGGGGCTGCGGGCCAGCAGGCCCAGGATCTCGAACTCCACGAAGGTCGTCTGCACGAGGTCGTCGCGCACGCGCACCGTGCGCTTGCCGAAGTCGACGCGCAATTGGCCCGCCTCGAGCGGCTCGGCAACTTCGTCGCGTTCGCCGGCGGCCGGCGTCGCAACCATCGAGGAGCGCCGCAGCGCCGCCTTGACGCGGCTGCGGAACTCGCGGATCGAGAACGGCTTGGTGATGTAGTCGTCGGCGCCCAGTTCGAGCCCGAGGACCTTGTCGATCTCCTCGGTCTTCGCCGTCAGCATGATGATCGGCACCGAGCTCGTCGCGCGCATCCGGCGGCAGACCTCGAGACCGTCCATGTGCGGCATCGTGACGTCCAGCACGACGAGGTCGAACTCGGTCTCGCCGAAGCGTGCCATGGCCTCGACTCCGTCAGCCGCGCGCACAACCTCGTAGCCGTCCTGGGCGAGCGGGTACGACAGGAGCGTGAGGATGGCCTGCTCATCGTCGACGAGCAGGATGCGTGTGGGTCGCTCGGCCATCGGCTTCCTGTGCACAGGTTGTCAAATCTGCGCACCCGGGCTCGCCGGTGCTCAACTACGCTGGGTGGAAGTGCTCGACCTGCGTCTGTACCGCGTCACGCTGTTGCCCTTCGCGGCGCTGCTGATCATCGCCGCCTTCTCCCTGCACGCGCCGTCCGCGACTCCCGCGAGCGCGCCGCCGGCACAGACCTTCGACAGCGCCCAGGCCGAATCGGAGATGGCGAAGCTCGCCGCTTCCTACCCTGACCGCGCACCCGGAACGGGCGGCGACGACGCCCTCGCCGCGCAGCTCGCACACACGGCCCCGCCCGGCGGCTTCGCGGACGCCGGGTTCACCAGCGTGCGGGTTGTCCGCTCGAGCGTCGAGACGGCCGCCGGCGCCGCGACCGTGCGCACGGTGATCGCGACGCGCGCCGGGACCGGCCCGGGGATCGCGCTGATCGCAGACCGCGGCGGATCCCAACAGGGCGACTCCGCAGCCACGCTGGCACCCACGGCGACGCTGCTCGAGCTGGCGTTCATTTACAAGACCCTGCTCACCTCGCGCCCGCTCACGCTCGTCTCCACCAGCGGTGGCGCGAGCGCGATGGGCGTCGTGGCGCACCTGCTGCCGCCGGACATCGAGGCGGCGATCGTGATCGGCGACGTCGCCGACCCCGGCGGGCGCGGCCCCTACGTGGTCCCCTGGTCAGCGTCCGGGGCGCTCGCCCCGGTCGAGCTGCGCCGCAGCGTCGAAACCGCGATCGCGGGCGCGATCGCGCGCAAGGTCGCGGACGTGTCGCTGACCCAGCAGATGGCTCAGCTTGCGCTGCCGCTGACCACCGGCGAACAGGGCCTGCTCGGGGCGGACGGCATCCCGGCCGTGCTCGTGACCGCGGACGGCCAGGCGCAGCCGAGCGGCGCATCCCCGGACGCGAGCCTGATGGGCGCCTTCGGCCAGGGACTGCTCGGCGTGACGAGCGTGCTCGAGGGCTCCTCCGCCTCGCTGGCAACCGCGCCGACGCGCGATCTCGCGTTCGGCTCGCAGGTGTTGAGCGGCTGGGCGGTGCGCGCCGTCGTCGGCGCGCTGCTGCTCTCGCTGCTCGGCTGCACACTCGACGTACTGGCGCGAGCCCGCCGGCGGCGCGTCGTGGTGGGGCCCCTGATCGTCTGGGTGCTGTCGTTCGCCGCACCCTTTGCGCTCGCCGGGCTGTTCGCGGCGGCGCTCGGCGCCGGCGGCCTGCTGCCCGCCACTCCCGCCGCGGCGGTGACGCCGGCACAGCTGCCGGTATCTGGCGAGGGCGTGGCGTCGCTGCTCAGCATCGGTCTGCTGTTCGTGCTGGCCTGGGTGCTGCGGACCGCGGCGCGCGCCCGCGCGGGCCGCCACGGGCCGGCGGATCCGGTTGGGGCCACGGCCGCGCTGCTGATCGTCGCGTCGGCGACCGCCGCGCTGCTGTGGATCGCCAACCCCTATACCGCAGCGCTGCTGATCATTCCGGCGCACCTGTGGCTGGTCGTGCTGACGCGAGAGCACGAGCGCACGCCGTCGCTTGGGGCGCTGTGCCTCGTCGTCTCACTGGCCCCGCTGGCTGCCGCGGTCGGACTGATCTGCAGCGTTCTGCACGTCGAGCCGCTGGCGCTGGCCTGGACGCTCGCGCTGCTGGTCGCCGGCGGCGGGCTCTCGCCCTACGGACTGCTGCTGCTCAGTCTGAGCGCCGGCTCGCTCGTGGCGGCGGCCGCGCTGTTGCTGCGCCGCGGCGGAATCGGCCCCGACGCGCGCGTCGAGGTAACGGTGCGCGGCCCGCTCAGCTACGCCGGCCCGGGGTCGCTCGGCGGCACCGAGTCAGCGCTGCACCGGTAGCCCCGCAGCGACGCGCTCAGCGCAGGCGGTGCTCATAGCCGGCAAGCGCATGTTCTCCGCCGGCGTCGTAGAAGCGCGCCCCGTTTCCCGCCACGACCCGCCCGATCCAGGTGACCGAGGACACGGCGGCCTGCACCTGCTCCCGCCGCTGCGGCGCCACGCAGACGCACAGCTCGTAGTCCTCACCGCCGCGCGCCGCCGCCAGCGGGTCATCAACCCCGGCCGCCAGCGGCAGCGCATCGAGATCGATCTCCAACGCGACGCCGCTGCGCTCGGCGATCGCCGCGGCATCTCGCGCCAGCCCGTCCGAGAGGTCGATCATCGCGTGCACGCCGGCGGCCGCAAACGCGCGGCCCTCGTCAAGGCGTGGCCGCGGTCGCGCATGGCGGGCGATCAGTTCCGCGTCGTGCGGCCCACCAGCGCCGGTGCGCCCGGCGAGCAACTCGACGCCGGCGGCGGCGCCGCCGAGCCGGCCGGTCACGCCGACCAGGTCTCCCGGCAAGGCCCCGTCGCGGCCGATCACGGCCACCTCATCCTGCGCCCAGCCGACCACGGTGACGGTGACGAACGCCGTCGGCGAGCGGACGACATCGCCGCCGGCGATCGTGACCGCACAGCTCTCGGCCAGGCGTTCCGCTCCGCCCATCAGCTCGAGCGCGCCGGCCGCGTCGAGCGTGCCCCCGACTCCGAGCGCGAAATACGCCTCCCCCGGTGTCGCCCCCATCGCCGCGATGTCCGAAAGGGCGCCCGCGAGCGCGCGATGGCCGGCGTCCGCCGCGCTGATCCAGTCCAGGCGGAAGTGCACGCCGTCGACCATCGTGTCGGTGGAGACCACGGCCACCGCTCCGCCGGCTGCGACGACCGCCGCATCGTCGCCGAGCCAGCGCGCGACGCGCCCTCCGCGCGCCGTCAGGCCCGCGCCGATCGCCTCGGCCATCTTGCGCGCGTCCAGTGGGCTCGGGATGGTGACAATCCGGCAGCCCCGCAGGAGGGGATACCAGAGGGTCGCGGTAAAACCAAAGCTGTGGAAGATGGGCAGGCACGCCAGGAGGGTTTCCTCCTTGGGCAGGATGCCGGT
>PMKB01000206.1 GCA_003157595.1 Solirubrobacterales bacterium | reverse complement strand
CGCTTCTTGGACGCCGACGGTGATGGGCCGCTCGGCGCGGCCGGCGCCGGCACCGGCGACGGGCTCGCGTCGCCCCGCCGCAGGCCGCGGGAGGACTGGCGCGGCTGGCGTGGCTGGCGCGGTTGGCGGGCGACGCGCTCCTTGGCAGGCCATGGACGAGCCTCGCCGGCGGTCCACGCCTCCGGTAGCGGCCGTCCGCCGAACTGCATGAGCATGGCGGCGAAGAACACGAGCCACAGGGCCTGGATCACCGGCAGCGGCGTCAGCGGGATCAGGAACAGCACGCCGGCGATGATCCCGACGATGCCCATCATCCGCGTCAGCAGACCAACCCGCATCGCGCGCAGCGAGATCATGATGAAGGCGGCGGCGAGCGCGAGGGTGCCGACCGTCAGGATCAGCTGGAACGCGACACGGAGCCCGCCCGCGGTGGCGGCGGTGATCGCTGCGGCGTCGCGCGCGCTGTGTGAAAGGTAGCTGTGCGCCCCGAGGATCAACGAGATCTCGAACGCGGGCAGGAAGACGGCGAGCAGGATCGGCCCAAACAGCGCGAGCTGGCTGGCGATTCTCGACGGTGCCGGCGAGCGCGCCATTTCCGCGGCCGCCAGGTAGCGCAGTGGCACGAGCATGCCGAGCGCGCCGAGGTTACTGATCAAGAACGAGGCGATCAGCGCGCCCTGGTGGCTGACCAGGAACTGCTCGTGAACGGTGCGCGGGTCGATCGCCGCGACGGCCAGTCCGTGGAACGCCGGGGCGAGGCCCTGCAGGACACCGATCGTCGGCTCCTTGGCCCCGACCACCGCCACCCACAGCTGACCGCCGAAGAAGAACAGGCCGGCAGTCAGCGCACAGGCGGCGACGCGGACGCGCTGAGCGCCCTCCACTGCGAGCTGGCGCTCGGCGTCGGCCATGATCGACGAGAGTGTATTTGGACCGCGGTCGCTAGGCTTTCCGCATGGAGGGTTTCGGAGGCCTGTTCGGCGATCCAGATGAGCTGCAGCGGCGGATGGCCGAGTTCGCCGAGCAGATGCAGGGCCAGCAGCGGCTCGCCTGGGCCGACAACGCGATCAAGCTCGCCGTCGACATGACCGTTGCAGCGATCAACCGGATCAACCTGCAGGGCACCGCGGAGCAGCAGGCTGCTCAGATTCGCGAGGTGATGGCACTCGTCTTCCCCGAGGCCGTCACACTCGTTCGCGAGGCCCGCGCCGGGCTTCAGTAGCCCCGGGCTCCTCGCCGGCGCCACCCTCGGCGGCGCGATCCGCGCGGCCGGCGTGGATCGCCTCCTTGAACGAGCGGAAGCGGAAGATCGTCACGAGCGCGACGAAGCCGACGCCGGCGGTCAGCGCGGCGATCGCGATCTGCTGCCCGACGGAGTAGGCGAGGACGACAGCGGAGCTCGCGGAGTGCGCGAAGACCCGAACGAACAGCGCCTGCTGGATGCCGACGCCGCCCGGGGCCAGCGGGATCATGCCCGAGACCGCGCTGACGCCGAACACGAGCATCACGTTGCCCACCGAGCCGCCGATGCGGAACGCGTCGAGGAAGAACCAGAACGCGCCCGCGCGGCAGAGCCACGCGACGGCCTGGAAGGCGACAACCTGGCGCAGGTAGCGCCGGCGGTCGCGCAGGATGGTCAGGCCCTGCCGGATGCGCTCCCAGAACGCGACGACGCGCCGCGACAGCAGCGCGAAGGCGACCAGGCCGAGAATCGCCAGCACGGTGAGCAGGAACAGCGTGAGGCGGAAGTTCGACGCCAGGAACGACAGGTCGAAGGCATTCAGCTTGGCGAAGTCGGGCGGCTTGGGGAAGACGCCCCGGGTGAAGGCGAAGATCAGCACGACTACGCCGATCGCCGCGTCGAACGGGGCCTCGGTGTAGATCGTGGCCGCGACGGTCGCATAGGTCGAGCGCGGGATCGAGTTCTTCGCGAGGAAGACCTTGATCACGTCGCCCCCGCGCGCGGGAACGACGTTGTTGAAGCCCACGGCAGCGAAGTAGGCGCCCCAGATCCGCCGCCACTGGAAGCGCTCGTGCGGGTAGGCGGCCCGCATGCTGTGGAAGATCGCGCGCGAACGCAGCGTCAGGTTGAGCGCGAACAGCACCATCGCGACCGTCAGTGCGCCCCAGTGAACGGCGGCAAGGTCCGAGAAGAACTTGCCGACCGCACCGAAGAACGAATCGATGCTCTTGGAGAACGATGCTGAGGCGAGCACGGCGGTCACCTCCGCCAAGCCTACGGCCTGCGCCCGCAGGCGCCCCGCTCACCCCGCTCCACACCCCCGCGCCGGCACTCGCGGCGCCGCCCGGCGCTCAGAGCTCGTCGTCCAGATCCTCGGGGAGCTCGTCGTCGTCGGCGAGTTCGTCGTCGTCCTCGTCGTGCTCCTCCTCGTCGACCTCGTCGAAGCCGAGGTCGTCCTCGCCGAACAGGTCGTCGTCCTCCTCGTCCTCGTCGGCGACGCGCAGCCACTCGCCGGGCCGGCTCGATGTTGAGATCAACGCGTGGGCTCCGGCGAGGAGGCGCTCGAGATCGTCTATCTCGTCCAGCAGAGTGACCGTCGACATCGGGGTTCCTTTCCGTGTTTGCCGGCCCCGCAGAGGCTCGGTTTGGATGTCGTGCGCGCAGCGCACGGCGTAAAAGCTAATGCGCAGCGCGCGCGCGTGACGCACCGTCGCGCACCGGGCACCGCCAACGGCACTACAGCGCGCCAAGCGCCGCCAGCACCTCATCGTCGTGGGTCTTGGGGGTGACCTTGGGGATGACGTGCGCCACGACCCCGTCACGCCCGATGATGAACGTCGTGCGCGAGTTTCCCCAGTAGGTGCGTCCATACATCGACTTCTCAACCCACACGCCATACCTCTGTGCGACGGCGTGATCGACGTCGGCGAGCAGCGTGAACGGGAGGCCGTACTTCTGCGCGAACTTCGCGAGCGCCGCGACCGAGTCCGGCGACACCCCGAGCACCACCGCGTTGGCCCGCGCGTACTCGCCGCCGCGGTCGCGCACACCACACGCCTGCACAGTGCAGCCCGGTGTATCGGCCTTTGGGTAGAAATACAGGACGACGTTCTTGCCGCGAAGGCCGGAGAGCTTGACCTGCTCGCCGTCCTGGTTGGCGAGTTCGAAGTCGGGGGCTTGCGTTCCGATCTCGATCATGGCGAAATCGTATAACGCGGCGGACCGCGATCGTGGCCGTCGAGCTCGCGCCGTCTTGCGCAGCAACCCGACGACGACCGCGCCGCGCGGCTCCACAGCCGCCTGGGGTTCGTCGAAACCGCCGGCCTGGACATCTCTACGCCGACACTGCCCTGGACGGGGGCGAGCCGCCAGTGCCGCCACGAAGCGGCTGACGGCAGCAGGCGGCACGCGCAAACTGCAAGACAGGGCGCGCGGAGCGGCGGCGGCACCGTGCTAGCTTCCGCCGCGATGAGCGCGGCCGCACAGACCCTTCTCGCGATCGTGCTGCTCGCCGGCGCCCTGTTCAAGCTGCGCGACCGCCGGCGCAGCGCTGACGCGCTCGCGACCTACGGGATCGGCCCAGTCCGCGTCCGCTTCGCGGCGCTCGGACTGATCGTCGCGGCCGAGCTGGCGATCGCCGCGGCGCTGCTGGCGGGACTCGCGTGGGCGCCGGACGGCGCGTGCGCGCTGTTTGTGAGCTTTGCGTTCGCGTCAGCCGCTGCGCTGCTCGCCGGCCGTGCCGGCCGACCCTGTGCCTGCTTCGGCGCCGGCTCGCGCCTGAGCCCCGCTTCGCCGGTGCAAGCGCTGCTCGCGGGTGCACTCGCCTTCGCGCTCAGCCGCCACTGGCTGGGCGCAGCGCCCTCGGGCTACGATCGCTGGCTGAGCGCCGGTCTCACGCTCAGTCTCGTCGCGGTGGCGGTCATGGGCGTGGTCGTGCTGGCGCTCGCCCGCGAGGTTGGCGTGCTGCGGCTGTCGCTGGCGAGCCAGGGCGCGCTCGAGATCCCCGACGAAGGCCCGCGTGTCGGCCAGCACCAGCCGTGGGCGGCTGCGGTGGCGTGGGCGCCCGGCACCCTGCTGGCGCTGGCGATCTTCAACTCGGAGGGATGCCCGATGTGCCGGAGACTGGAGCCGGCCGTCAGCTACGTCGCTGCCGACCCGCTGCTTGCCGTCAGGATCTTCGACGAGGTCGCCGACGCGCCGGCCTGGGCGGCAGCCGCGGTTCCGGGGAGCCCGTACGCTGTGGCGCTCGACGCAGCCGGCGTCGCGCTCGCGAAGGGGACGTTCAACAGCTTGGTGCAGCTCGAGGGGATCATCGCCACGGCTCGCGAGCGCGAAACGGAGCTCGCGCTTGCGCTCTGATCGCTCACTGAGTGACGCGATCGTTCGCCAGAGCAGCCGCCGCGGCTTCCTGGAGCGTGTCGGTGGCGCGGTGATCGCGCTCGCCGGTGCGAAGACGATCGCGTCGGCAGCACTGCCTGCCGACGCCGACGCCTATCTCTACACGAACTTCTGCGGCCACACGTATACGACCGGCAACTGCCCGGCGCCGACCGGGCTGCCACGGATCGACCGCAACGGGTACCCGGTCCGTGCGAGCGACGGCGTGCCGGTCGACGACCTCGGACGCCCGATCAACGAGGAGGGACAGCCGATCGGCGCCGACGGCCAAGTGCTCAAGGATGCCGACGGTGTGCCGCTCGCGCCGGCGCCACGCACGAAGGTCTGCGAGACCGCGGGTGAGGACTACGGCATCAAACTGAGCCTCGACGGATCCTGGTATCGCTGCTGCGGCGGGACGGTGCGCCGGATCCGCGACTGCTGCGGCGTGACGAACGTGCGCATCAACGGGGACGCGGCCCTGACCGGCTACTGCTACCCCGGTCGCCACGTCTTCTGCGTGACCTACTACCAGACCTCGACGCCGTGCTGAGCCTGCTCGTCGTTCTCGGCGCCGTTACGGCGGTGCTCGCCGGGATCGCCGGGGCCTGGTCGCCCTGCGGCTTTTCGATGGTCGACACTATCGGCACGGCGCTCGGCGATGCGCGACGGTCGGTGATGATCTTCGCGACGGCGACCTTCACGATCGGTGCGCTGGCCGGTGGGGCGATCACCTTTGGCGGACTCTCGCTGCTCGGCGAGCTGCTCGGACACGGCGCGGCCGGGCTGCGCGACGCGCTCGCCGGCGCGGTCGCGCTCGCCGCCGCGCTCGCCGACTGGCGCGGCTGGAAGATCGCGCCCCAGATCCGCCGCCAGGTTCCCGAGCGCTGGCGCTGGATCATGCCGCTGCCGCTGGCGTGCGGGCTCTATGGCCTGCTGCTGGGCCTCGGGTTCACGACATTCGTGCTCAGCTTTGCGGTCTGGGCGCTCGCGGGGATCAGCTTCGCGGCCGACAGCGCGACCTTCGGCGTCGTCGTCGGCGTCGCGTTCGGAATCGGTCGCGCGCTGCCGGTGATGTGGATCGCGCCTCGCCTCGGCACCGAGCGGGGCGAGCAGGCGCTCGAGCGTCTGGCGCTGGAACCGCGAATGTGGCTTGGCCTGCGGCGTCTGGACGCGATCGGCTTGGGCGCGTGCGCCGTCGTGCTCGCGGGCTCCGGTGCGCTGGCGGCCGCGCCCAACTTCGCGACGGATCCGTCGACCTTCGGCGGGTCACTCGCCTGGCAGAAGGTCGGAGGCAACGGATACCTGTTCGCCAACGCGCACACGATGAGGCTTCCCGGCCGGCTTCCGGCCCTCGGCGGGGGGAACCTCGCCTACGTCTCCGACGGTCAGATCGTGGTCTCCGCGGGGTTTCCGTCGAGCTCCCCGCTGAGGGTCCCCGCGCCGTCGCGCTCGACGGTCGACGCGCTCGCCGTCTCGGCTCAGTGGCTGATCGTGCGTGACGAGAGCACCAGCGGCATCGAGAACCTGTTCGCCGTTTCGCTGCGTAACGCGGCGAAGCGCCGCTACCTCGCCGGCTCGACGACCCCCGGAGCGATCGGTCGCCCGACGATCGCGGGCCACACCGTCGCCTGGGCCGACTCGAACGCGCGCAGCAGCGGCATCTATGAGGAGAACCTGCGAACCGGCATGCGCAGCGTCCTGCGCCTGGCCAACAGAAACGTGCAGTACGCGAGTCCAGCCTTGGACGAGGGCCGGCTGCTCTATGTGCAGACCGACCGCTGTGACCAGGAACTGATGCTCGGGTCGCCGACGGTCTCGACCGCCCGCCACGACCGCGTGCTGCTGAATCTACCCTCGACGGTGCTGCGCGACCCGGGCTGGCAGCCCGGCTACATCCAGAACTACAACAGCGCAAGCCTGTGCGCGAACCGCAAGCCCGGTGCGGGCGGCACGACGACGCTAGGCGCGACCGCGCTCACCCCCTCGATCGCCTACGTCAGCGAGTCCCCGGTCACCGACGTCAAGCGCACGACGATCATCAGGATCGCACTGGGGTAACCACGAGCGGCAGCGCCGGGCGCAACCGGCGACGCAAACCAGCCGCTTGGCGTCCGTCGAACTCAGGCTGAGAGCGTGTCTGGAAACCCTCGTAGCCAGCGCTAGGCGATGATTGCGCAGCCGAGGCCCAACCGCCTCCCACAGCACGCCCTCGATGCGGCCCTGAACGCGCGCGGGCACGCCGGGGCGCTCAGAGCTCGATCAGTTGAAGACCTGAACCCACTGCACGTACATCGTGGCCGACGACGGCGGCGTGCAGGCCCCGGTCATGCACGGCCAGCCGCCGACCGACAGGTCGAAGATGAGACGGAACGCGCCGGTCTCGTAGGAGGCCCACGAGGCGGCCGGAACGCTGCCCTGTGTCGCGGTGGCATAACCCACGCCGTCGATCGTCCAGGTGATCGAGGTCGGCGTCCAGATCACGCCGTAGGTGTGGAACTGCGTCGGATCCCAGCCCACCGGCGCACCAGTGGTCATGAACTCCCCCGCCCCGGTCGGGCCGTGCAGGTCGAAGTAGTCGGTCGTCGGCAGCGACCCGAACGACGGCGCCTCGAGCACGTCGATCTCCCCCGGCGTGCTCGCACCCGGCACGGGGTTGTCGGCGAGCATCCAGAACGCCGGGCACAGCCCCTGCCCCGCAGGCAACGCGATCGACGCCTCGATCGTGCCGCCAGCCGGGAACGACTCCGGGTCCGACTGCGGTCCGATGCTGTCGAGCTGGGCTGAGCTGTAGCTGTAGGGGCCGGTCTGGAGCGCGGTGATCGCCAGGCCGTTCGCGGTCAGGTAGACGTTGTTATCGGCGTTGGGGCTGCCGTTCGGCGTCGGCGTGGACATCGTTCCCTGGCCGCAGCCGCTCCAGCTGTCAAGGCTCCAGTTCGCCGTGTTGGGCAGCTGGTTCGGCACGCTGCCGCCGTTGACGAAGTCCTGGGCGAAGTTGTCCTCCCACACAAGGTTGGTGTAGGGATTCGGAGCGGGCGACGGAGCCGCCGGCGGGGCCGGGGAACTCGGCGCCGGGGTGGGGGAGGCCGGAGTCGAAGCCGGCGTGCTCGGCGGCGGCGCGGTGGTCCTTGTGCTTGACGGCGCCGACGGGGGAGCGGTCTGCTTGGGGTTCGGCTTAGCATCGGAGGCCGGTGACGGCGGGTTCTCAAGCGTCATCGTGACCCTGACCGCCACCGCGGGCCCCGCGTTGACCGCGCGCACGATGAGCTCGCGGGACGTCGGACGCAGCCGGTAGCGAAGACGTGACCCCCACCACGGGAGCGCGACCGTCTCTCGCATCCGCTCTCCGGTCAGGTAGAGGCGAACCTTCCGCTCGTGCTTGCCGCGAGCGCGGACCGACACCACGACATCGTAGGTGCCGCCGGCATTGACGGTCTTGCTGACGAAATGCGATGCCACGTGCGCTCGCACACCCGGGTGAGCGGACGCGGCGGTGGCGCCCAACGCCGCCACGATCGTCAGGGCCGCGAACGCGACCGCGCCACACCGGCGCGGTGTCGTACGTGGACGGTCCGTGCACGAGCACGGTGTGGTGACAGCTTCGAGTCCTGCTCGCACTGGCGTCTCCCTGTTCCGGCGTGCTGCTTGGGCTTGCATGCCTCATCGAGCGACGGCTGCGATTTGCGTAGAGATGCAACGATTTGTGCAGGTCCGCCTGGCGCCCTCGCGGCGTCGAGAGTCAGTGGGTCGGCGACGGTGCGCCAACCCGCACCCCGGCGACCGACGCAAACAACCCCCTCCGCCGTGTGGCTCAGCTGCGCCCGGAAGGCTCAAGCGAGCAGCGACGGAAGCAACGCGAGTCCCGCCGCGCCGGCGGCCGCGTGCGGACGCCGATCCCAGGTGGCGAGGCTCAACGACTGCGTCAGTTGCCCGCGGCGGACCGGCCGGCGCTCGCGGCGCGGCAGCTGGCTGCGGGCGCGCTCATTTCAACAGCCGCGAAAGACGACGGTCCTTGAGCACGCGTCCGTCGGTCTGACAGGTGGGGCAGTAGCTCATCACGTAGTCCTCGTAGTTGACGGCCTCCAGGCGCGTCGCGCAGCGCGGACAGGGCTCGCCCTCGTGGCGGTGGACGAGGAGCGCCATCGGCAGCTTGTCGGGGATCGGCAGCTCGATCGTGCGCTCGTAGTGCTCGACTGCGTCGCCGAGCGTGGCGGCGATCGCGTCCGACAGCGCCGCCAGTTCCTGCGCGTCGAGGTCGGGGCCGCGCTTGAACGGCGAGAGCTTCGCCGCCCAGAGGATCTCATCGACCCAGGAGCGTCCGATCCCGGCGATCACCCGCTGATCGCGCAGCGCGGCGTGCAGCGGTCGCGGCTCCGCGAGACGGGCACCGAGGTCTGCCGGGGGCACCGGCCAGGCCTCCGGGCCCAGACGCGTGAGCGACTCCTCGCCGTCGAGCGCGTCGAGCGCCAGCAGCTTGACCCACGCCGCCTGCTTGGTGCCGAACTCGCGCAGGCGCAGCTCGCGCCCGTCCGCGACGGCGACCAGCAGCCGCGAGGTGCGGTCGCGCGGCGCAGCCGGCTTGTCGAACAACTGCAACCGGCCCGCCGACATGAGATGCATCAGGAGCGCCAGCTCGCCGCCCGCCGCCACGATGATCTGCTTGCCGCGGCGCTGGACGCGATCGATCTGCAGGCCCGCGAGCGCCTGCAGCGGCGGTGCGAAGCTCTTCAGCGTGTTGATCCCCGGGGCGCGCACCGAGGCGATCTGCGCGCCCGCCAGCGCGCGGTCCAGCCGGCGAACGGTGATCTCGACCTCGGGTAGTTCGGGCACACGCCAAGGGTACGCTGCGACCCCGGTCACAATCTCGCGTTCGGCCTCGCGGATCGGCGCAGCGCGCAGCGCGCGACCGGCGCGGAGCGCTCGACTACGTCAGTAGTCGACCTTTCCGGCGACCGTGTACGCGCGGGTCGGCGCGCCGAAGTACGTCACGCCGCCCGGCGCGACCCACTTGGCGCGCCACAGCCGGTGCGACGCGAACCGCCCGGCGGCGCTCCAGGCTCCGGTCGAGCGCGTGTGGAAGCTCCGCAGTGTGCGCCACGTCTTCCCGCCGTTTGAGGAGTACTGCAGCGCGACCGTCGTGGGACCGCTCGTCGATCCGCTGGGGCCCGTCGCCCCCGTCGTCCCCGTGGCGCCGGTCGCGCCGGTCGCCGGGGTTGTCGATGCGGCCGCGGAATCCCCGGCCGGGCGCACGAGACCCCAGAACGAGACGCCTGCGTGGGTACGCGTCACGACCAGCGGCAGCCTGAAGCCGGCGAGCGAAGGCTTGGCCACACCGCCGTTGGTCTCCAGCCCGGTCTGGAACCCGGCGGCGCCGGCGGGCCGGTCGGAGCGCAGCAGGTACTGGTCGAAGGACACCACGCGCGGGTTGCTCCAGGCGATCTTCTCGGAGATCGCTTCGAGCTCAGCCTGCTTGGCGAGCGATACCCCTCCGGCTGGGTAGGGGACGCTCTGGATGCCGAATTCCGTGATGTAGACCGGCATCTCGGCGCGGATCGCCCCGGCTGCGGCGGCGCGGTCCAGAGCCGTCACGAGACGGCCGATCGTGCCGATCGTGACGTCGTCGTGATGGGGGTCGAGCGGCGGGATCCAGAAGGGCCCCGGGCCCTCGGCGTAGGGGTGCTGAGCATAGCCGTAGGCGGGCAACTTCGAACAGTGCCCGACCGGCCTGTAGTTCGAGTTCAGGCACAGCACGCCGCGCAGAAACGCCAGCGGCGCCGGAATGCCGGCCGACTGCACGCCGACGGGCGAGGTCTCGCCCATCAGCACGCGCATGCCCGAGAAGTTGCCCGACGCCTTCAGGCCGGCGTAGCCGGCGAGGAACAGGCCG
>PMKB01000264.1 GCA_003157595.1 Solirubrobacterales bacterium | reverse complement strand
GGCCCGCCGTAGACGGCCAGCTCGAGCTCGCCCGGTAGATCCCGTTCCTCGAACCCGTGCGCCGCGAACTCGAGCAGCTCCGCACGCGCCTCCTCCGCCCGCTCGGGCGGCACGCGCACGGCGATCCGAAGCAGATCCGTCAGTGGAAGACGCCCTTCAGTCGTTTGAACAGGCCTTCATCCTGCTCGTAGGTGGCGGCGGTGGCGCTCTCCTCGAACTGCCCGAGCAGCTTTCGTTGCTCCTCGTCGAGCTTGCGCGGCACGAGCACGGTAAGCAGCAGGCGCAGGTCGCCGCGCCCGAAGCCCCGCAGCCGCGGCATTCCCTTGCCCTTGAGGATCAGGACGGCGCCCGGTTGCGTGCCCGGCTCGATCTCGACCTCGGCGTCGCCGTCCAGGGTCGGGACGGTCGCCTTGCCGCCGAGCGCCGCCTGCTCTGCCCTCAGCTTCCCGATCGTCGCAGCGATGCGGACCGCTGCATCATCGACGGCCTTGAGGTCGGCCATAACGCCGCTTTTAGTAACGGTCATTTTTACTCGCCTGCCTTGAGCTGCGTCATCGAGCGGTCCAACAAATCCCGATGATCTCGCTGCAACTCGCCCATTTGGTCGCCCGTTAGCGAGCGGAGATGCTTGAGCCCGAGGACGCCGTCCGTCTCCTCCGCGCTTTTCCACGCCGCCTTGAGCGTAAGCGCGCCGCCCGCTGGCGCCGCTGTCGCGGCGGCTTTGGATTCGCGGCGCGCCGCCTTCAAGGCCAGCTCACTGGCCTGCTGGTACAGCCCTTGATTGTTCAGGACTTCGAGTGCGTCCCGTAGGACTTTGCTCTCAGACACGGCTTACCTACTTTCGGGTCGATGATGTGTCGTTACCTGCCCGCGCGAATCGCGCGAAGCGCGTTCGCCGTTACGGGCTTGGGTTAAGGGCAACTCCGTAGGAGTGGGTCTAGGGTTCAGGTTGTGTGCGCTGTAGCGCACGTCGTGGCGTTCTGTAGCGCACGTCGTGGCGTTCTGTAGCGCACGTCGTGTGACAGGGCGTGACAAGTCACGCGGTGTGCGCTGTGGTGCACGTCGATCCTCTGAACGGTGTGCGCTGTGGTGCACGTCGATCCTCTGAACGGTGTGCGCTGTGGTGCACGTCGTGATGATCGCCCTCGCCGGCATTACTTCACCTCGCCATCGTCGTCGTCGCCCCGAGCGCGGAACGGTTCGATAGCGACGATGTAGGCACACGACCGGCGATCCTCGCGCGGGTAGCCGTCCACGAGCGGCGGCGGCCCGTAGCCGTCGGGTAGGAGGTAGCCGAGCCGGGCGAGCTTGTGGCGGACGCGGAGCACGCGCTCGCGCCGGACTCCGACGATCACCGCGATCGTCGCATCGCTCGGCCATGCGTTGCGCCCGGTCATCACGTCGGCGTGCGCCGCGTAGGTGAGCAGGATCGCCCGCTCGCCCGAGCTGAGGCCGGGTGTGGGGGACTTTCCGAGCACGTACATGAGCGGCAGGGCGGCCACGAGCTACGCGGCATCGCTCTTGTCGTCGTCACCCTCGGCGGCGAGGAGGTCAAGCTCGTCTAGCACGCCGAGCGTTTCGAGGTAGCGCTCAACCTCGGTCAGCCGGTCGAGCGCTTCGGCGTAGCGCTCAAGCGCGCGCCGCAGAACCTCGGCGAAGGGAACGTCGAGCCGCTCGGCTGTGCGCTCAAGCAGGGCGTGCTGCTTCGGCGAAAGCGGAGCCTGAGCGGTGAAGCTGCTGCTGCCGGGTTTCCTAGGCACGACGGACCTCCGAGTACTGATGCGCGGTGTAGTCGCGCTACTCGGAGTTTCCTGTCACGCCGCATTAGCCAGGGCGGCGACCTCCGTGGCTCCGTTGCCACCGCCGTAGGTCGGTCCTACACGGGCCGCGGCGAGTACTAGATGGAATACTAACAGGGAACGCGGCGGCTGTGGGGCGTCTGTTGTGATCGGCTGATCCTCACAGACTGGCCTGCGACCACGATCCCTCCCACGTGCGAGTAATCGTCCGACGCGCTGAGCGCCGGCGCTACGTCACCCGGCCCCGTGGCACCTCGAAACGGCAGAACGCCGGAGGATTACTCTCAGCGCTACTCGGGCGGAACGCCGATCACGCGATCTCCTCGATGCGTACCTGCGAGGCGATGAAGCGACGCGCGACACTCTTGTGGTGAAACCGTGGCCGGTGTCGTCCGGGCGAACTGCCATCGTGGGGATATGGCTGACTTCCTTCCAACCGCAGCACGGTGGTGCCCTCGGTGCAAGGCTGAGTTCCTCGCGACGCTCTTCAGTGAGAAGGTCGGACGCGAGCGCGGGCCAACACGGGAGACGCCGTGCCCGACCTGCGGCCTGCCCGGCGAGCGCTTCGTCCAGATCCCCCCCGGGACTCGCCGGTCGCCATAGCCCTGCCGCGGCCGTTCCCACGCCGCGGTCGAGTGACCCGGAGGGCCTGCGCACGGCGCCACAGTGCCGAGGCGATTGGGCGGGGTGACTAAGCTCGAAGGCATGACTACTGATTACACAATCACGTTCAGCTCGTCGCTCTTGGAGTGGGAGATCCACGGCAGCGAGCCCCCCGGAGAGCAGAAGTGGGTGCGGGTCGATCTCGATGCGCAGTCCGAAGAGCAGGCAGCAGAGGCCGCGCGGCCGATCGGTGCCCAACGCTGGCGCGACGAGTTCGGCGAGCCAATGCCCTCTGATGTCTTCGTGGAAGTCAAAACCACCGAGCCCTCGTGACTGAGGAGCGCACCGCCGTCGAGGTCGAATCTTCCTCGGTGCTCGCACGGGCGGCGCTGACTCACGCGCTAGAGGCCGCCGGCTTCGAGGTGACCGGAGAGCCTCCCGTGGAGCGGCGCGGCGTTGGCGTCGAGGTCGGCAGGATCGCGGTGCATGTCCTCGAAGGTGCGATCGGCGAGGAACTGCTGAGCCGGCTGATCGCCGCTATACGCGCCGCGGCGACACGCCTCCGCGATAGCCGCCACCCGCCGGGCGGTGTCACCGTGCCGATCTACGGTGCCCGCGGTGAAGTGCTCGCGGAGGTGAAGGTGCCGCCGGCTGACTAGCCAAGCCCGACTTGGCTGAGCAGCTTTAGAGCGCCTCGCGCGTAGGGAGCGGCGCTCGAAAGCTCGGCAACCCCCGCCGGATGACCGATCACGGTCGTCCCCGTCGCTTGTGAGATAACGACGACGTTGCCCACGCGGACGATGATGGCGACGCCGATCGAGCTGGACGTGCCCTTGGTGCAGTCGCCGGAAGCGTTCATCGTCCCGCCGGATGGCGTGCCCTTGCCGGCGACGCCCCCCTGACCGGCGCCGCCTGCCCATAGGCATTCACGGAGGTCGAGCCCGCGCGCGGGAGCCGCTATCCCCGTCGCGCCGGCCAGCGGCCGATACTGCTGGATACCAAACGTGATGAGCCGCGCGGCGAGCGGCGGATTCGCGTAGAAGGCCGACGTGGCGCTCGCAGACTTGAACTCGAAGAACGACACGGTGTGCGTGAGGTCATTCGTCTCGACCGGCGGCGTGATCGTGCCGTCGAGGTTCGTTGGATGCTTGAACGGGCTCGCAATCGGAAGCCAGGTCGAAGACGACGTGCCGGCGAGCCGCTTCCCGTTGAGCGCCGCGAAGCCGCTCGCGGCGGCTGTACTGGCCTTCGGCTCCAAGCGATCGGTGCCGTTCACGTCCGCGCAGACGAAGCCATAACGCTTGTACTGCGTCCGGTCGCGCACCGCGCAGTATTCGCCCCGGCGCAGGCACTTCTGAGCGCCGCCGATGACAGCATGGACGTAGCCGGCCGAGCACGTCTTTGCTGCTGCTACGGACGGCAGCGCGACACAGACGGCGAGTGCTGCCAGCGCTGCCACGATCGACCTTCTCACGACGACCTCCCCTCGCCTCAGCTACTTATCGTGCAGCTCGACGAGCCAGCGCTCGACGCGCGCGAGCTGCTCGGCCGACGCTGCCGCGGCGGCGTGTTGCACGTTCTCGACCGCGCGCTGTATGTCCTCGGCGCGAGCCTTGGCGGCTGCAATGTGCGGCGCCCATGCAGGCGGTGGCGCTCCGGCCTTCGCCGCTTCCTCGACGCGGCGCTCAGCCTCCGCGATAGCCTCGCGTGCCTGCGCGGGTATGGCGTCGGCGATCTGCTGCTCGATCGCTTTCGCCAGGTCTAGCGCCTTGCGCAGCTCCCGCTCCCACGGCGGTTGCTCTGGTTCACTCACGCGGAGCAGACTAACGCGTCTGCTCGGGCTTGTTATTCGTTCGCCCAAGCAACCGATCAGCCGTCTGGGCGTACCCACGGCGACTCCTCCTAGATCGTCGGAGGGTTGGACTCGTGCGCGAGGTGCCAGATCGTCGTCACCGCGCTGTTCCACTCGTCGTGGCCGGTCTGGTATTGCGTAGTGAAGCTGGCGATCGTGGCTGGGTTCGCGTTGGCCGTGAGTCCGACGAGCGCGCCCATCGAGTTCTTGAGCTGGTTCGCGGCGTCAAACAGATTGACCTCGGCCGTCCCGAGCGCGCCACTATCGAGGCCCGCGAAGTCGTCGCGCACGTTGTTCAGGCTCGCGTGGACTTGCGAGGCGATCGTGGCGAGCTGGACAAGGTTCGCCTCGGTTTGTGACTTCTCGGTCAGTCCGACCTGAACCAGCACGTCTTCGACGGACGCTTGCACTGTCTCGGGATCCGAGCCTAGACCCTTGATGTACGAGCGAGCGGCCGACTGCGTCGAGGTGTGCGAGCTGACGACGGCGCCGATCCCTGCGGCGACAGCCAAGATCACCACGAGGGTTACTAGACAACCGCAGCCCTTTGCCTTCGCCGTAGGCTCTGCTTTGGTCTTCGCCACGGCGCCCGCCTAGTTCAATCCCACTTGACGCATCGGCTGAGACTAGCCCCTCCCGATGGGCCGTACCGATCCGCTCGTACAGGACGACCTAGCGCGGCGTCGACCGCGCGAAGGCGAGATCGGATTCCCGGCGGTTCTGAGCGGTTGCCCAGCGAAGCCCCTGCGCCCGCCGGCGCGGCGGATCTTCCGCCGCGACGCGGAGCGCGCGTTCAACTCGCGTTGCAGCGTGTGGATACCCCCGCCTGCCGCAGGGTCGATGAACCCGCCCCACTCCCACACCGGGGCGGCCGGGTGCGTCGAGCCGACAGTGGCGCTCATGCCGTTGGCCTTCGAATCAAAGTAGTCGCTGATCAGGCCAGGAAAGTCGCGAGCAGCGGATGAGGACGGCCAGGTCGGCTCACCATGCCGCATGAACCCGCGAGCGATGTCGGCAATTTCCGCGGCGCCGTCGCGTAGCACGTCGGTTATCGGCCGGTCGAGGCCATCGGCGACAGCCCGAAGGTCACGCTGCGCCTGCCGGCCGTCGACCGTCAGGCCGAGTTTGAGGGTGGCGGTCATTACGTCACCGTCATAGAAGGTGGCCGGCGGTCGGTGAGGACAGGGCACCGACCGCCGGCGCGTTCCCGAGGTCCGCAAGAATCCCGCGGGAAGATGGGCGACCGCACGCGGTGGGACGTGCGGTCGCCGAGCCCCCGGATGGAGCACCGGGAAGTGAAGGCTGAGTGAGAATCCCACCGAACATGCGTTCGACGATAGGCCGATCAGGAAATAGTGTCAAGCCGTACGCCGGCCGCACGAGAGCGCGCAGTGCTAAGGACGGCTGATCTAGATCTCGAAAACCTTCTCCATGCTGTCCTCCTCGAGTGACTGTTTGAGGCCGCTGAGCCTCGCAACCCAGGGCTCCGCGTACTTGCTAACCCACCGGCCCCACTGATCACATAGCAACCGCCTCTACGCAAACGGGGCGCTCGGCAGGAACGGACATAGCGACCCCGGCGCTCCGCGCACGCACAACGCCCCGTAGGGGGCCAGCTGCAGGCCGGCCCGCAGGACGATCTGGACCGCCCAGGCCTGTTCGACGCTGATCCAGCGGACGGCGGGTCGCTCCGTGTCCGCGACGATCTCCAGTGCGGCCCACAGCAGTGGCGCCGCCGCGGCCTCGTCGCGCGCCACCAGCAGCCAGACGCCGCGACCCGGCCTGGCGACGGCGAACCCGCGGTCGGCGAGGCGTACGAGCCGGCAGCCCGAGCGCAGCGCGAACTCGAGCTCCGAGGTGTGGGGCGCCCCGCGGGTCTCGCGTGAGATCGCGGCCAACGCCTCGAGGTCGGCCGCACCGCCCTCCCGGACCCTCGGGTCGGCGCGCGGCAGCGAGGTGCGGTCGATCGGGCCGCTCGCCTCGAACGTCGGCCGCAGCGAGAATCCGGCGCCGGCATAGAGCCTCAGCGCGCGCGGGTCGCTGGAGCTGATGATCAGGCCCGTGTCGGCGTCGGCGCCGTAGGTCAGCGCGCGCTGGAGCAAGGCGCGTCCGGCTCCCGCGCTCTGGATCCCCGGGTCGACGGTGAGCAGCGAAAGACACCAGAGGCGCTCGCGCCGGATCGCCTCGGCGACGCCGATGAGCAAGCCCTCGCGCTCGGCGATGAAGCAGCCGCCGGGATCTGTGGTCAGCGGGTGCGCAACGCGCGCGCGCCAGCTCTCGGCAAGCGCGGGATCGCCGATGTCGACGCCGAATGCGCGCGCCGCCAGCGCGGCGGCCGCGGTGAGGTCCGCCTCCTCGAGCGCGCGCAGATGGAGCTGCGCTGGGTCGACCGCTGGTGGCATCCGCAGTCGAAGTCTGCTCGACGGCGACGACGTTCGCCGTCACGCTGCCCGCGCCGCGCGTGTCACGGGATCCCGGCATGCGCGGACGGGATCTGCCTACCGGCTAGTTCCGCTACTATGACTAGCACCATGATGGGGATCAAGATCGACCGCGCGGACCCGACCCTCCTGCACGACCAGGTCGCCGCGCAGATCCGCCGCTCGATCGCCGACGGCGACGCGAAGCCCGGCGAGCGCCTCCCGCCGGCACGCGGCCTGGCCGCCGTGATGCACGTCAATACCAACACCGTGCTGCGTGCTCTCCGGCTCCTGCGCGACGAGGGACTGCTCGAGTTTCGCCAGGGCCGCGGCATCCGCGTCAGCGGCACGCCCCAACGCGGCGCCGTGCTCGCCAAGGCGATCGAGCTCGTCCAGCTCGGTCGCCAGAGCGGCTATGACCGGGCGGAGCTGCTCGAGATCATCGAAGCGCTGCCGTAGCCGGGCGCGCCGGCGACGGCGGCTCGCGCTCGCAGGCCGCGTCGACCGCATCGACCGCATCGACCGCGTCGACCGCGTCGACCGCGTGAGCTAACGTGACCGCGATGCGACGCCTCGGACTCGCGCTCGTGACCCTCGCTGCCGCCATCGCTCTCGCCGTCACGGCCCCCGCTTGGAGTGCCGGCGCCACCGCGCAAGCGGCATCCAACTGCAGGGTGCTCACCACGCCCAGCTCGCTGGGGGCGACGCTGCTGAGCCGCCACCGCGCCTACATGCGCCACCGCCCCGACGTCCACAAGCCCACGATCACCGGCCCCGTGGGCCGCGTCTACCTGGGGATCTGCGGCAGCAAGCGCTACGCGCTCACCGACTTCGACGCCACCTACAACGGCCTCTACTTCGGCGTTGAGGATCAGCCGGAGCGCTTCGTCAAGCCGGCCGGCGCGGGCTGGCGCGACATCGGGAACACCGGTGGCGACCCGTGCGGCTCGGCGCCGCTGGCGCTGCTCAAAGCCTGGAAGCTCGTCCGCGCCTGCCCGCACTGAGCGCCAGATCGGCCGTTCGATTATCGCGGCCCGCTACCCGACCGGGTCGTGACTCCGACGCAGCTTCGCCGGTCGCCAAGACCTCGCGCACGAAGCGCTCAACCGGGCGTTGTCGCCGATGCCGCATCGGCCTTGGCGGTTTCATCGAGCCAGCGGGCGATGTAGATGCGCTCGTCAGGCACGTCGATGTAGTGCCAAAGGCCGAACATGAGATGGCGCGCCGGACCCAGCGCCGGCTTTCGTGGGAGTTCTGCGAGCACGACCGGGAGCAGTGCCTTCCTAAACTTTCCGCCCCTACATACGAGGATCCGCCGATCGGTGGCGACGACGACGCGATAAACGCTCTCACGGCCCAGGAGCGTGCTCCAGAGGACGCGAAACGAGGCGAGCGGGCCGAAGCTCGGT
>PMKB01000318.1 GCA_003157595.1 Solirubrobacterales bacterium | reverse complement strand
CCAGGGCCGGAATCCGAGCGTCTGGTACGAGAAGCGATCCGGGCGACCGGCGGAATGGATGTCATGGCCGCACGAACGCTCCCGCGTATTCGGGCGGCTCTATCGACCGGGCGGTCCGTTTGTATCGATGGCCTGTACAGCGGTGCCGAGTGGCGGCTCCTCTCAGCAGAAACGGGGGTCGTGACCCTCGCGGTCCATGCCCCGCGGTGGCTTCGTAAAGCTCGTGTCGCGACTCGACTTGTTCGGCCTCTCACTGGCGCGGAGCTGGATGAGCGCGACCTTGCCGAGATCGAGCAACTGGACAAAGCCTGCCCGATCGCCCTTGCTGATGCCCATCTCGTCAACGATTCGAACCTCACTGTTTTAGCGACGGCTCTGCGGCGATTCCTCGCCTCCTTCGAAGAGGCGGCCGCCGCGCGACTGAAGGTGTCATGAGCGCACTTCAACACCAACTGTGCTCAAACGGCATTGCGACGTCATCGGCCGGCTCGAGCCGCGATCGCGGCAACTCACTGGGCTGCGCTGAAGCCGAAGGACGGACGTCCCGGAACATAGTCGTCGAAGATCGACTTGCCGCCCGCATAGCCAAGCTCGGTCGCCATCTCCCGCAACCGCAGCGACTGAATCGACGGATCGACCTGCAACTGCTCGCAGATCCACTCCTTGAACGGATCGACTTCGACGCGGTCGCCGGCCGCTAGTTCTTCGGCGGCACCGCGCTCTCCAACGCTCTCGTGATCGTGTCGCGATGCAAGCCAGTCAGCCGATGGATCGCCCGCTTCGAGCACCGCTCGACGAAGTACAACCGCCTGATCTCAGCCCACTGCTCCACGCTGATCACCCACTCCTCCTCGCCCAATCGCTCGATCAGACGAGGGTCCGGGACCAGCCGGACAACCTCCGACTCAACGCAAAGTGGCCCACTATTCAACCGGCGCAGATGGACCGGTATTCAGACGGCCCCCACACGTTGCTGGCGATGGACGCGAATGCGTTGGAGAATGCGTGCATCGCCCCGGGTTGCGCGACCGCGCTCCGGGACAAATCGGCGAGTGCCCAGCGCGCGGACGCGGAGCCCTGAAAAGGACCTCGCGGGCAGAACCGGCCCGCGAGGTCCCCTCGGCGCCGTGGTCTCTCGCGCGTTTCCGACGCCCGACCTTGCCGACTCCCTATGAGCGTTTCCCCCAGGAGCGTCACGCACGCCCGCGCGTTCGTCGTCCCGGGCCGCTGTCGCGAGCCACGTGGGTCTGCGGCGTAGATCGCCGGCGACGAAAGGCCCGCTTCTCTAGCTCGCAGGATATCGTTCTTGTCGTGCGCCGGCTTGTAGTCGTAACTGGACCGTCCCACTCAGGGAAGTCAACGGTGTCGGCAAAGCTCATGAGCGAACTGCCACCACCTGTAGCGCATCTCGAGATCGACCAGATCGTCAAGACCTTTGAGCTGGGGGTCGTTGAACCTTGGGAGGATGCTCTGCCGGCGGCCTACGACGTAGCGTGCGTCGCCGCAGCCGCGCTGTTGCGGCGCGACTTCGTGGTCGTGTTCGACTCAACCTTTACCTACGTCCCGGTTGACGGTCGGGAGCCCGTATTCCACGAAGATCAGGTGACGCGACTCGCCGATGTGGCTCGCGACGCCGAGACTCCACTCACGCTGGCTCACCTGTCAGCATCCCTACCCGAGCTCTTGCGGCGGCGCGAGAACACGGGCCGGCTGACGCCAGCAATAATCGAAGGCACTCACAGTCTGCACGAGACTGTCAGCTTGCCGGTTCGCCCGACGCTTGAGCTTGCCACTGACGAGCTCGAACCGGCCGAGCTCGACGAGCGAGTCCTAGCCCTCGCAGTCCGCGTCGCGGCGGGCCTCGAGGCGCACGACTAGGCTCCGGCGACGATGCGGGCGTGAGGGCGCCTGTTGCTCAGTAGCCGTAGCGGCGTGGGCCAACTGCCGTCTGCACGCAGATAATGGCGGCTCGCTATGGCCGGCACTAGGCCCGAGGGCCACCGGCGCGCGCACGAGCATCGGCGGAAGAATACGGTCGCTTGCTCGCTCGGACATCACTCACCTCGCGATGGCGTCATCGCCGCTGCACGGCGTACCCCACGACGACGGACGCCGAGCCGGGGAGGTGACTGAGCTTAGGCGACAACGGCAATGTCAACCGATCGACCGGGATCGCACACGTACGTACCACACTCAAACCATGTGATGTGATTAGCTCTCTTTGTGCGGCAGGGGGCCGGATATGCGACTCGACGTATACGACGCGCCTGTCCGCAAGGTCGAACCTCGCGGCATCTCGCGGCTCCGGCGGCAATCGGAAGGTCGACGCCCACTCCCACGAGGGCACAGTCATGACGCACGTTCCGGTCTCTGTCAGGACGCGTGCGACTTCCGCCCAGAAATCGGGCTTGTCGAAGGGATCTCCGAGCGAGGCCACGACGAGCGCAAGCGTCTCATCGGCGACCGGCAGTCGACTCGCTTCGGCGAGGACGAGCCGAGCGCTGTCGTCCACAAAACGCCGCGAATACTCGAGCATTGCAGCAGAGCAATCGGTGATTAGCATGCCGCTGAGGTCTAGCTCGCGCCCATGGTAGATGGCCGCGAGCAGAGAGTCGCCTGCTCCGACCTCACAGCTGGCAGCGGGAGCGGCGGCGGGCAGCAGCGTCTCAATCGCTTGCCGAGAACCGTCGCGGAAGTTGGCACATGTGGGGTGGAGCGCGGCGTCGTAATACTCTGACGCAAGCAGGTCGTACGACGCCAACGTGGGCACGGGCGGCGGATTAGTCATCTAGCAGTCTCAAGTCCGGGCCTCGCTGCGCGATCACGCTGTGCAGCCGGCCGAGAGCATTGCCGAGTCGCAAGAGATCGGGGCGCTTCTCGATCGTGTGCCCAAAACCAGGCGGGAAGGCATCCTTAAGGCCGCTGTCGACGTAAAAGACTCCTACGGGGGCGCCGTTCCCATCGTCGTCCCGCAGCAATACGCACAGGAAGGACTGCTTGCCGGACCCTGCTTGTGCAGCTTGGCTATGCGTCATGCCCCACTCGGTGAGTAACGTAGTTGGATTGACCGGAACCGTAGCCTCGAGTGAGTCCTCAAGCCGCCACGCTCGGCCGATCATGCCGAAGCGAGTTGAGTAGCGGCGCCCCGCGCCGCCGCGAGCGGCTCCCCAATAGTCCACAAGCTGATACAACACGTCACTGTAGAGTGCGTCAACAACATGCACAGTGGCGCGGCACGCTGGATCGGAATCTCTACCGTTGGCTAAGAGGTGGCGGCGCGTCAGTTCGGGTATCCAGCGCATGCAGAGATTCACTAGCGGGTCCACGTTCTCAGCCCGCGCAAGCCGATCAAACTCGCGCTTGAGTGCGACTGCGTACTCATGCAGTCCTCCTTCCACGTCGCTCTTGGTTGCGACCGCGGCGTCGGGTGACAACGCGAGAGCGAAGCCCCCGGGCCCGGAGATGCGTTGCACACGCCGTAGAACCGGCGCGAGAAGGCGGCGGCCAGGGGGAGACAGTGCGCCGCCGATCGCGACAATGACGACGAGTGGCCATACGACGATGCTGGCTAGATGAGTAAACTCAGAGAACGACGCCACTGCCAGCAAGGGCTTGGACACAGCCCCAGGCTAACTCGTTGCGGATCCCCGTGCAAGGTCGTCGCGGCTATGGATGCAAGGCTCGGGCCCGCAGGCGCAAGTGCAGCGACGCGGTGATCTCGCACCCTTGCATGCGCCGGGGGTGCCAATAATCGCGTCCGCTCCGCCGGGGCTCGGAGGATCAGCCGCATGGTTGTCGCCTTTCTCTACGTCGCGTTCAGGGTTCTGCTCGGCGCACTCGTTCGCAGTCGCCGCGGGCTGGACCTAAAGAACATTGAGCTCGTCGTGCTCCTCCACGAGCTCGAGGTTCTACGCCGCCAGCTCGCGGCCCCGTAGCTACGTCCTGCTGGCCACGCCCTGCTCGCAGCGGCGGCCTTCCGCCTGGCTCGAGCAGTACAACCAGGGCAGACCACGCTGGGGATCGGCAACCCGCCACCCATCAGCCGCGGTCACAACCTACGTGGGCAGAGAGCTAGCGCGGGTAGTAAGGCATCAGTTCGTCGGCGCGTCGAGCGGCAACCTCGCCGCCACGCACGCCCTGAAAGGCAACCAGGCAGTCTGGTCCGCCCAGTTCGAAGATCCAGTCCAGACAGGCTCCGCAGGGCGTGAAGTGGTCGCGCTCGGCAGCGATCACGATCGCGCGAGCATCTCTTCGGCCTGCGGCGATCATGCCGCTAAGAGCATTCACCTCGGCATGAACGTCGTGTGAGCGGAAGCGGTGCTCGACGTTACACCCGACGAAGACCGATCCGTCGGACGCAAGGACCGCAGCTCCGACCCGCGTGGGTCCGTGGGCACATGCGTTCTCCCGCACAGCCCAAGCCTTTTCGGCCAACTCGACCCACGTGGCTTCGAAGTCGCCTACGACCATGTCGGCTCGACTCATGCTCACGATGAACCACCAGTGGCGCGGAGCCGCGCCGCGAGGCGTCGCCAGCGGTCTCGCTTATGCTCGTCGTGCTCCGAGGCGTAGAGCGCCTCGACGATCTCACCGGCGTTCGAAACCCAGTTCTTTGGAGCAGGGACGCGTACTAGCGCGCGTTCGAGCTCTTCGAGGATCTGCGGCGGCATCGCCTTGATCTCATCAAGGCAGTCGATCAGCCAGCGGAGATGACGCTCGCGAGCTGCGCCTTTGGTCGAAGCCGCGATGTCGATGAGCGATCGTAGCGCCCCGTACTGCACCCACAGCTCATCCCGCATAAGCGCTCCCCGCAGCGCCTGAACCGCAGCCTCACTCGACCACGCGCCAAGGACGTGCGCCGCGCGCCAGCGGATCGTCGGCGATCGATGGCCCGCGAGGACGCCGATTACCTGCGTCGCGGCCATCTGGGTTGGAGCCGCCCGCCGCAGCACGTTCGCGGCAGTCCAGCCCAGCAGCGATTCCTCATCGACCAGCGCATCGAGCAGTTGGGCGTCCGCTGGGACGCCGTCGGGCCGAACGAAGAGTCGCCGCCAGGCCTCATACACATCACCCTGTAGGACCTCCGTGGCGATGCGCTCGCGAACTGCGTGGGGGCTGTCGGCCCCAAGAAGGTCCTTAGCCAGATCGTCGCCTACCAGGCGCAGCGCATCCTCGACGCGGTCGGCCGTCGATCGCACCGGGTCCCAGCGCCGCTCAGCAAGCATGGCAAGGAGCGCGACGTGCATGCCGGTGCTGATCTCGATGCCTCCGAGCTGGCGCGCACGCGCGAGTGCGTACGCCGCGCCGTAGTAATTCCAGTCGTATATCCGACGCACAAAGAGATCGGCTTGCGCCGGGTCCGGCAGCTGCTCGAGCGCCAGCGCTAGCGCGTCGAACGAGCTTGCGCTGAATGTCAGCGTATCCAGCTCGGCCGCGTTCCAGCGCGTCTCGTCGGCGGCTAGCCAGCGGGCTGCGAGCGTGTCGTGGAAGAGGTGGTGGTCGAACGACGCCTGCGGCGGGTCGAGCACGAGCCTGCCGGCTGCCTTCAACTTGTCGCTTGCGCTGCCCGCCAGGTCCTCGAAACGCTTCAGATCGAAGGTGCGCCCCGCGTGGTGGCGGTACGCGTCCGCGGCGGCCGCTGCCGCTGCATCGAGTTCGGGCTCGTCAAGTCCGACGTGCCTACGGAGGTAGGTCAGGAATGCCGCAGACGCGGAGTCCCCCTCGAGCTCGCCACGGATCGCTAGGTTGAGGAAGAAGGCGTTGCGGAGCAGCCTCGGATCGCCCGCAACCGTGGCGCCGGGCGCCTCAGCGCGAATCACGCGCGCGAGCGACCAGCGGGGGCTCAGCGCCTCCCTGCGTACGAGCCGATCGGCGACGACGACGCCCGCGTGCGAATGGTGGCGGGCAAGGTGCTCCGCACAGATGAGTAGCTGCTCGGCATCTTGATTCGCGACCTCGTTGATCCCGTCGATCAACACCAGCGCGCATGCGTCGAGCCCGACGAGGTCGAGTTCCGCTTCGCTAGTCGAGGGAACGCCGAGCCGCTCGAGGAGCAGGTCTGCCCGCCAGGCGTCGTCGTCTGCTGCGTGCCACTCGTCGGCCAGCTCGCTGCGCCAGCGGCACAGATCGACATAGCTTGCGAACATTCCCTCGCTTCGAGCGCGGTGCCAGAGCCTGCGCATGAGACTGCTCTTCCCGGCGCCGCCCTCGCCGAGCAGCAAGACCCGGCCACGTCCGAGCGCCCGCTCCCACAGCGCATCGGGCTGTGTCTCCTGCTGGAGGCGTTCTGCGAGCACGTCCGCGTAATCCTCGGCCCATCCCACCGCGAAGTCGAAGGGAGGATCGGGAATCTCGAGATCCGAGGCGCGCGCCGCCATGCGCGCGAGGACATCAGCTGGGGTGGTGACGTTCATGGGCTCTTTGGGGACTTAACAGCATTGCGCGGCGCCCTGACGGCTCGACGGAGGTCCGGCTGGCGAAGCAGTCTCTCGACGAGCGCGCAGCAGAAGACGGCAGCGCCTGCCGCCGAGTATCGCTTCCACGATTGCCGCTGCGCGTCGTTCTCCTGTTTGGCTTGCTGCCTCTGCTCATCGGTCTCGGGGGCGTTTGGGTCGATCACCCGGATGATGTCGGACACGCCCCGGATGACGACGAGCCTCGGGTTGTAATCGACGCGCTTACGTTCCCCGGCCAAGGCCGAGGCGACGCCGACGGACTCCATATCGACCGCCTGCGCGTTGTCGTAGTGCGCTGCGACATCCCGTTGCGTTTGATGCTTCGGGTTGCCCATCACCTTCTCGCCCGCGACAATCGAGCCCTCGCGCACCCGTGGCGGCCATCGCTGCCCTGGCGCAAGCTGCGGGGGGGTGACCTGGATGCGACCTTCGAGGTCGAAGTCGCGCGCGAGCGGACGGGCGTGGCCAGCTCGCAGGGACGGAGACGGCTGCTCGATCGGCAGGTAGCGCCGAAAGTCGCCTCCCTCAGTGAGCTTCCAGAACTCGCAGTAATGGAGGTAGTCCGCCACAAGCACGTGGCCGAGGTCGAGGTCGCGCCCTTCAAACGCCCCGGCGATGCCGCACACGATGAGCACCTCGGGCCGGAAGTCTTCGAGCATGTTGGACGCGGCGTTGGACGCAGGGATGTTCGATCTGTCGATCGACTGCGCCAGGACAACATTGCAGGTGACGGGATCCGGGCTGTAGTAGCCGCTGTCAGCTACCTCGACGACTTGCCCGGGTCCGCCGAGCGCCGAGCGTACAGCGTCGAACTCCTCGTCGATGATCGTGAGGATGCCCGCTCGTGCGGTGCCGACGCGACCTGCCAGCATCGATCCAGTATCTCAAGCACGCCGTCAGTCCGGGCGCGGCCAGTGCGAGCTCCTCCCGTAACGCACGGCGGCAGAGCCTCGGTCGCCAAGGGGGTTTAGGACCTCGCGGGGCGGTCGAGGCTCTGCCGCCGTCCAGTCCGGCGCTCGGCGACAGAGGATCGAGTGCGCGGAAGTTGGCGAGCTTCATGACGACCTGTGGGGTGCGATTGCGCGTATCGGATCTCAGGCGGCGGTTCGGTGGTACTCGTGGATGAGGCCGCCGAGTCGGTCGCGGCGCTGGATCTCGCCCGGCGGCGAGGTTTGCCGTCGCTTGTCGGGCTGGGGTGGCCGGAGTTCGAGCGATCGGTGTGGCCGCTCGCGGTTGTAATGCTCGACGTAGACGCGAAGCACGCGTTCGAGGTGACGGCAGTTGAGGATCACCAGCCAGTCCAGGCACTCGACGCGCGCGGTCCGCACAAAGCGCTCCGCGACCGCGTTGGCCTTCGGTGCTCGTACCGGCGTCTTGACGATCCGGATGCCCTCGCTGCGGAACACCTCATCGAAGGGCGCGCTGTACTTGCTGTCGCGGTCGCGGACCACGAAACGCACGCCTTGGTCGGCGAAGTCGAGGCCGAGGTTGCGCGCCGAGGTGCAGCAACATACGATCGCCCGCGAGGAATGCCCTCAGAGCGACGCCGGCATCCGCCACGACAGCTACCACCTCGAAGAGCGCTTTGTCGCCATTCCGGCTTTCCACATGTGGTCGATGACGCTCGACGTCGAATGGGGCAATGAGCCCCTATGGCGCCCCGGAGAAGGAGCTTTACGACTATATACCCGACTTCGGTCCCCTCTTCGAGCGCTACGGCGACTGGATCGCCCACAAGTACGGCCAGCTCCTCGATCACCTCGACTACGGCGGTGACGTCGTCGTAGTGCATCCCGACGAGGGACGGGCCGGCCAGCTGGTGCGCAGCCTGCAACTTCGAGTTGAGCAGCGCCTCGTAGCCGTGGCCATCCCGCGCCGCGTGTTGACCGACGTGGGCGAGCAGACCGTCGCCCCGTACGACGTCTTCCAGCAGGCCTCGTCTGCCGCGGAGATCGGTCACGATTTGGCGGACTGGCAGCGCCAATTGCTGCAGCTTAGGTCTCAGCACGGGCTGGCGCTCGTGCTGGGCATGGATGAGTTCAATGCCTCCGGCAGGTCCGCGCGCGCGATGGTCGACCTCCTCCACGCTTTTGGCGTCCAGGTCGGGGCGTACCTGCCGTTCCTTGACCGACACCCGACAGGACCCGTTCCCGACGTCGCGACCCAGGCGCTCTACGAAATCGAGAGCCCACGTGCCGCCTGACGCACTTTCGCGGGGAGAACCGGCCGAAGAGCGACATGGCCCTTGACCCAGTTGTAGTTCCTGAGCTACAACTAGTCCACTACAAGCCTGAGCCAGCATTCCACGAACGGTTGCGGGACGCGCTGACAAGAGTCGCCCCCGAGGACCGCCCGAACCCTGCGCCCGAGGACTTCCAGCCGCGTTACAAGACGAACGAAGTGACCCTCGCGACGAGCGATGTCGTCATTGAGAACGCCGACCTGCTCAAAGAGCTCGCGGACCGCTTCGACGACAACCTGTACGTCGCCGATACGGAGGCTTTCGGCTTCCTGCGATCCGTCGAGGCGGATCGACGGGCCATCTTCCGCGGCATCGCTGACATGGGCGAGTTTCCCCGCCGAAAGGACTGGCAGACCTACGCAGCGTTGGCGGCGGCGCTCATGCTGCGCGACTTCCTCGGGAATCGATACATGCCGCCGGACAGGAGAGAGTTCTGATGAGCGCCAGAGTCCGCGAACCCGACCAGCGGCTACTTGACGCCGCTCAAGACTACATCGCACTCCACGAGCAGAAGGCTAACGCCAACGAACGCCGCGCGCGACTGGCGACAATCCTGCTCACCGCTACCACGGCGTCGATCCCGGTCCTGATCGTGGCGTCCACGACGACGCACGAGTTCCTACTGGGCAAGCTGCTGCCATCGGTCATGGCCGGCGTCGCGGCGATGATCGCCGCGCTCACCCAGGTCGAGCGCCCCCACGACCGCTGGGCTCTCTACCGGCGTACCCAGCGCGTGTGGGAGGCCGAGCGCTTCTGTTACCTCCACGCCGAGGGCGCCTACAGTGGACCCGACGCGGACGCCCGATTCGTCCGCTGGATGGCGGACGCTCGCGTCGCCACGCACGACGAGTGGGCCGGCCTCCTGCCGCGCGCGAGCGATGTCGCCAAGCTGTCGAGCCGCGACGCCGCAGGGTAGCGGCAACCCACGCAGCACGTCGAGGTCTGTCGCCAAGCCGGTGCGTGTGGCACAAAGCGATGCCCGCACGCGGCTGGCTGCGGCCGCGGGTCACCACGTCGGTCACGCCGTACGCGCGAGGGCGACAGCACCGGCGACGCTCGGCAGGTGAGTAAGTGAGACCGTGACCTCGACGCCGAGTGCTTGCGCTCGACGCGCGGCCTCGCCGTGGAGGCGTACACGGGTGCGCTCGCCCCCGTCGACTATCTCGATGTCGAGCGGGTCCCATGCGTCCATTCCCAGCGCCTTCATCACAGCTTCCTTGGCGCAGAATCGGGCGGCGAGGTGCTCGTACGGTGCTGTTTGCTCCTCGCAGTAGCGCAGCTCGCCGGCGTGGAAGAGCTCGGCGCGCAGCTCGTCGTCTGCTTCGAGCCGCGCGCGCAGGCGCTCTGGTTCGAGCAGGTCGATGCCGATCAGCGGGGCGCCTGGAGTCACGTCCCCAATCTTGGCTGACGCGCTGCCCGTCGGCAAATTCGACAGCGCACTTGTTTCTGTCGGCTTTTCCGATTACAGTGCGGGATAAGCCGACAGGAAGTCGAAGTAATGAGCGCAGTGATCGAGGAACAAACGACGTGGACAGCGGAGGAGGTGGAGGAGCTGGTGGTCGAGCTGCTCGCCAACTTGCTCAACGACGATGCCGACAAGCTGCGCCGGCAGCTCGTCGAGAAGGGAGCCGCGATGCCGGTCGACTCGCTGGATATGTTCGACATCCTCAAGGATTTCCGCAAGCGCACTGGGTTGCAGATCCCCAAGCGTAAGTTGCGCCGCAACACGATGCGCTCGGTCAAGACGTTCTCGGAGTTCGTGGCCCGTGAGGCCACGCCATGACTGCGGGCCAGGGCACCGTGGGACCCGATGACGCGCAGGAGCTCGCGCACCGTTTGCGCGAGGCGCGCGAGTTCGTGAACCTCTCGCAGCAGTTCGTCTCGCAGCAAACCGGGATCTCGCGGTCGGCGATCTCTGACATCGAGCGCGGTGCGCGCCGCGTGGAGAGCCTCGAGCTCAAGCGCTTGGCCGAGCTGTACCGGATGCCCGTCGACTACTTCCTCGGGGGCGAGCCCGCCGATCTCGCGGGCGGCATCGCCGACCCGACCATCGAAGCGCTCGCTCGGACCGCGAGCGAGATGGGCGAGGCAGAGAAGGAGCAGGTGCTGCGGTTTGCGCTGTTCCTGCAGAACTTCGATCGCCGCAAAGGGCAGGGCAAGTGACCACTTGGGCGGACGCGCACACGCGCGCAGCGACGATGGCTGCTGAGCTTCATTCCGATCTGGACATTGAGCTCGACCGCCCGGTCGACGTGTTCGCGGCGATCGAGCAACTCGGCTTGATCTTGGCGTTCGCGCCGTTGGGTAAGGTGTCGGGGCTGTACCTCCCTGGCCACCCCTCCGCGGGAATCCTGCTGCACGAAGGTCATCCGCGCACGCGCCAGCGATACACAGCCGGACACGAGCTCGGACACCATGTGTTCGAGCATGCCGCGGAGGTCGACGTCGACCTCGAGGGATCACTCCGCCGGGGGGACGTCGAGCGCTGGCCCAATCACGAGAAGGAGGCCGAGGCGTTCGGTGCATGGTTCTTGATGCCTCGGCGCCTGCTGCGGTGCGGCCTGGGTGAGCTCGGCCTAGACAGGCCAAGCGATGCCTATGACGTGTATGCCCTCTCGCTGTGGCTCGGGACTAGCTACACCGCGACCGCGCGTCAGCTCGCGACGACGCGCATCATCGGGCAGCCCGAGGCCGACGCGTGGGCGCGTATCGCGCCCCGCGACCTCAAGCAGGCGCTCGCTGGCGAGCTGGTTCCCGATGATCTCCACAACGACGTCTGGTGGCTTGACGCCAATCACAACCGCCAACCGGTAGACGCCCGCCCGGGCGACCGTGTCGTGCTGACGCTCGACGAGATCCCCGCGTCGGGGGTTTCCTGGCGGTTTACCGCCCTGCCTGAGCAGGTGCGCGTGCTCGCCGACTCCTATGAGGATGATTGGGAGCCGCGGCCCAGGAGCGTCGCAGCGAACCTCGGGGCCGACCGTCTCGACGGGGAGGAGCTCGTTGGCGGCGGTCATCCACGCTCGTTCGTGTTGGAGGTCAGCCCCGAGGCACACCGAGAGGTAACGCACCTCGCGCTCGTCAAGGATGAACCATGGGATCCTGGTCCCCCGAGCGGCGAGTTCGAGGTCTCGCTTTCGATCAACCCTCGCCTTCACGGGATTCAGCTCGCTGAGGAAGAGCTGGTGCTCGCCGCGCAAGGACCAGACGCTCCGTGATTGATCGGCGAGCGTCCCAAACCCCGGTGCGCCACAAGGGGGATCGTCCGACCTGCGTGGGCTTCGCGGTCAGCGGTGCGCATGAGTGGATGGCCGCTGACACGACGATCCGCTCGCCAGAGGACGCCGTGTGGGCGGGCCATCAGATCGCGAGCATCCCTGGACGCGAGGAAACCGCCGTCGCCTGGAGCCTACGCGGACTGGAGCTACACGCACACACCACCGAGCAGGCCTGGCCTTACGGCACCCCGCATTGGTCGCATGGGCGACCGGCCGCCGCGCGGCAAAACGTCAGCCTCAGACCGCTTCCGTCATGGCGTCAGCTCCCGACGTTGACGCTTGATTCGATCCGCAGTGAGCTTCGTGACGGCAACGCCGTGATCGTCACGCTGCGCGTCGTTCGCTCAGCGTGGCGCACTGCGGACGGCGTGATTGATGCCGCGCCGGGACGCAAGACGCCCGGCAATCACGCCGTCTTGGCCGTAGCGTCCAGCGAGGCCGCCGAGCAACCGGAGCGAATCGTGATCAAGAACTCGTGGGGAGTCAACTGGGGTGACAGCGGCTACGGAGTTGTGACCGGCAGGTACCTCGACCACTACGGGGTACGCGCACACGTAGTCGAACCCACCACACCATGACGATCATCGATGAGCGCTATATCGTCGCGTCGAGCCTCTCGGTCGCCTGGCTCGACGCCGTCACCGCGCTCAACGCGCAGCCGAAGCGCAAGGCCGTCCATCTGCTCGTGCGAATCCTCGACGCCGCTGCCGAAGACCTCGCCGTCCGCGAGCTCGCCCAACAGCTGATCGAGCGCAGCAACGTGGGGCTCCCCGACACGAAGCACCTGCCAGACATCGAGACGACGCGCAACACGATCTTCCCGGCGAGCTTCGCGCGACGCAATCCCGAGCCCGAGGATCTGGCGGCCTACTACCGCGAGCGCTACACGAAGGACGGTCTGCTCGGTTTCAAGGGCAACGAGCGCGGCACCTACTTCGGACGGATCGTCGCTTACCCACGCCATGACGGCAGCTGCGGCGATCAGCTGAGCGACACAGTCCGCAAGCTCCGCGACGAGATGAGCGGCCGCGCACCGAAGAGCTCTCGCTACGAGATCAGCATCTATAACGAAGCGCGCGACACGAGCCCGATGAGCTTCCCGTGCCTCGCCCACCTCTCTGTGCACCTACACGAGCAGCGACTGCACATGCAGGCGATCTACCGCAACGAGCTACTCGTCGCGCGAGGCTACGGCAACTTCCTTGGTCTCGCCGAGCTGCAGCGCTACATCGCCACCGCCGCGGGCGTGACCACGGGAGAGCTGCTGATGACGATCGGTCACGCCGAGCTCGACGCTCGAAAGCGCGACGTCCAGGACCTGCTCGGCCCGCTCACGGACCACAACGAGCTGGCCTGACTCGCAACACGCGCAGGCCCTTCGCTGCACCGGCTTGCAGGTCGCCGACCCTTCGTCCGGCGAAGATGGCAAGCTCGACGCGTGCAGCCGCGCGTCCGAAAGCCAGTCCACGATGCGTACTGGCGCTTCGCTGCGAGACGCCAGCTGATCTTCCACCGCCGCGCTCGCGGCGAGCCGGCGCCATGGACGCGCGACCCGATACTCCAGCGCTTTAAGTTCTGCAACGCCTACCGCGCCTCCGACCGCGTGTCGCAGTATCTAATCCGAGAGGTGATCTACAGTCCCGCCGCGCGCGAGCTGGATGCCGAGGATGCCTTTCTGCGCGTCGTGCTGTTTCGACTGTTCTCCAAGGAGTCGACTTGGGACGCACTCGAGGCGGCAACTGCCGGGGTGCGCCGCGACACGCTTGACCCCGACCAGCTCGGGGATCTACTCGACGAGCTGCGCTCGCGGCAGTCGATCTACACCGCAGCATTCATCTTGTGCGCCCACGATGCGTACGGCATGCCCAGCAAGCACCGAAACCACCTCGCGCTGGTCAGTGAGATGTTCCGTCCAAGCCGATTGGGACGTCAGCTCGCAAGAGCACGATCGCTGCAGGATGTATACGAAGCGCTACTGGGGTGGCCGCTGATCGGCCCGTTCATGGCCTACCAGCTGGCCATCGACCTCAACTACACCGAGCACCTGAACTTCGACGAGGATGCGTTCACTGTGCCGGGTCCCGGCGCCGTGCGCGGGCTCAAGAAGGTGTTTTCCGACTTCGGGGGGCTGAGCCCGGCACAGCTGATCCTGCGGATGGTCGCCCGCCAGGAGGAGGAGTTCGCGCGACTCGGCGTCGACTGGCAGAACCTCTACGGTCGCCGGTTGCACGCGATCGATTGCCAAGGCCTGTTCTGCGAAACCGACAAGTACGCCCGTCAGGCGTTCCCCGAGTTGAAGAGCAACCGCGTGCGCATCAAACAGGAGTACCGCCCGGGTGCCGCGCCGCTCGAGCTCTTCTATCCACCGAAGTGGGACCTCAACCACCGGCTGCCAAGACCCCAACAGACGCTCGACGGCCTCGCCAGAACCAAACAACCGCCAGCCGCGAAGAACCGCGTGAAGACGCGCGGTGATGCATGGCGCAAGCTCACGCCGGCAGGTGCGACCGCCACGATCGGCCGCTGAGCATTCGAACGAGCAGCGGGCGGGCCGGCCGTGTGGCAGTCTGTCGCCCATGGCGCCTCACGGCGAGCGCTCAGAGTTCTCTGATGTGCTTGATCTCCTCGCGCGACTGCATCGCCACAAGGATCGCGCCTACGGCGATGCGTGGCGTAAGCGTGGCGAGGTCATCGCGATCTTCGCGAACCTTGCCCGAAAGTACGACCGCCTGGTCATCGCGCTCGCCGAGGAGCACACCGCCGCAGCTGAGCCCCTGGCCGACACAGTCGGTGATCTCTGCGTCTACGCCGGCAAGTACCTCACGTGGCTCGCGGACACCCAACCGGCCGGCTTCGCCGCAGCGAGTGCAGGACTCGCAGCGCACGCGGCGAGCGCAAAGCGCGGCCCCGAGGCGCTCGAGCGCGTCTTCGCCCATCTCGCCGCCTGGGAGGACGCCTCGCGGTTGGCTCCACCCGCAGGCATCGAAGAGGCCTGGGCAAGAGCCAACGACGCCTTTCGTCAGCTCGAGAACGGCCTCATGGCCCAGGCAACCCCGGGGTCGCCCGACCGAGAGCTGCTGACGTGGTCGAGCAAGGCGGCGCTGGCGTGGCGTCTCAGCGATAGCACCGCGTGGCTGCTGAGCGGTATCGCGCAGCGCGATCCCACGCAGCTCTCGCGCTTGCGCGACGAGGTCGCGGCCATGGACGCACGGGCGTGACCACGCCGACGCGCTTCGACGAGGAGCTGCTCGCCCGAACGCTGCGCGCGATCACGGAGAGCAACGCCGAGCGGATCGCGCTGATCGGCTCGACAGCGAGCGCACTCCAGCTACGCGCCGAGCTGCACAACGCCGGCTTGCACGACCGCCTGCTCGGAATCTTTGACCCCCACGCCGACGCGAACGGCAAGCTGCAGGATCCCCGTCCGCTGCAAGAACTGGTCGATCAGCGCCCCGACCTGATCGTCGTTTGCGCCGATGAGCAGAAGACCGAGATACTTCACGCGTACATCGCCGCCGGCGGTGAGCAGGAGCCGCTTCCTCGCGTGGTGATCGCCGGAAGCGCGCACCTCGCGTTCCGCGACCCGGTGTTCGACGAGCTCGAGGCACCCGCGTTGGTCCCCTCGTACGCGACCGGCTCTCCCCACACCCGCGTCCACCTCTACCAATGCCTGAAGGCAGCAGCAGCCAACGAGCTGTCCGGTGCGATCGTCGAGTTCGGCGCGTTCAAGGGCGGAACCACCGCTTGGCTGGCGCGTGCCGCGCAGCGACTCGGCCTGGACGCCAAGGTCATCGGCTTCGACACATGTGAGGGCTTCCCTCCGCGGCGATCCCTGTTCG